>JBFKCU010000086.1:0-9022 GCA_041620115.1 Burkholderiales bacterium
CTTCGTTGCCACCCATGATTCAGTCCACATTGCAGTCAATGCTTACGGCGCGGGACCGCGCGTGGTCATGTTTCCGTCGCTGGGCCGCGGCGCCACCGATTTTGACGATATCGCACAGCGCATCGCCGCCGCAGGTTTTCGCGTGCTGTGCCCGCAGCCACGCGGCCTCGGCGGCAGCACCGGGCCGCTGAACAACATCACGCTGCACGATTACGCCCGCGATGTCGCCGCCGTGGTCAAACACGATGGCGGCGGCCGGACCGTGGTCGCCGGCCACGCCTTCGGCAACTTTGTCGCCCGCACGACGGCGGCGGATTTCCCCGACATGGTGCGCGCGGTGGTGCTGCTCGCGGCCACGCATACCTGGCCGCTGTCGCCGGCGCTGCGCGATTCCATCAACAAATGCCATCAAATGGATCTGCCCGAATCTGTCCGGCTGAAACACCTGCAGCATGTGTTCTTCGCCCCGTCCAGCGACGCCCGCGTGTGGCTGGAGGGCTGGGATGAGCACGTGATGCATGCCGAACGCGACGCCACCGAGGCCACGCCGAAGCCCGAGTGGTGGACCGCGGGCACCGCACCGGTGCTCGACGTGCTGGCGCTGAACGATCCGCTGTCGCCGCCGGACAGCGTGACCTGCTATCGCGATCAATGGGGCGCGGACCGGGTCACCCTCGCCCGCATCGACCATGCCGCGCACGCACTGCTGCCCGAACAACCGGCCGCGGTCGCCGCGGCCATCATCGATTACATGAAAAAGCTGCCGGCATGAAACTCTACTGGTCATCGCGCTCACCGTTCGTGCGCAAGGTCATGGTGGCTGCGCACGAATGCGGAGTCGCCGCACAGATCGAATGCGAACGCACACTGGTCATGATGACCCGCCCCAACCGCGACCTGCTGCCGGTGAATCCGCTGGGCAAGATTCCGACTCTGTTGCTCGACGACGGCACGGTGCTTTACGACTCCACGGTGATCTGCGAATACCTCGACAGCCTGCACCAGGGCCCTCGCCTGTTCCCCCCGGCCGGACCGGCGCGCTGGACCGCGCTCAGGCGGCATGCACTCGGCAACAACCTCTTGGACAACCTGGTGCTGTGGCGCAATGAGTTGCAGCGCCCGCAGCCGCAGCAATCGGCCGAGACGCTGGGGGCATTCGAACTCAAGGTACGCAATGCCATGGACGCGCTGGAACATGAGGCCGCTGCCCTGACGGCCGAGCCGGTCAACATCGGCCATGTCGCCATTGGCAGCGCGCTGGCCTACATGGACTTCCGCTTTCCTGATCTGCACTGGCGCCAGGGGCATGACCGCCTCGCTGCATGGTTCCAGGCGTTTGCCCAACGCCCGTCCATGCGGAACACGGCGCATGTCGACCAATAACCAAAGGTCCTCACCATGAAAACACAGTTTACGCTGCTGCTCGCCCTGCTGCTGCCGGCCGCGCTGCCGGCGGCCGCGCAAACCTATCCGACCAAGCCGGTGCGCATGGTCGTGCCATTCCCGCCCGGCGGTCCCACCGATATCGTGGCGCGGCTAATGGCGCCGAAGATGGCCGCAGCACTGGGCCAGCAGGTCGTGGTCGAGAACCGCGCCGGCGCCGGCGGCATGATCGCCACCGAACAGGTGGCCAAGGCGGCGCCTGACGGCTACACCATCATCATGGGCACCATCGGCGGCATGGCGGTGGCGATGAGCCTCAATCCCAACCGCGGCTATGACACGCTGCGCGACTTCGCGCCGATCACGCAGAGCGTGGCGGTCACCAGCATCCTCGTCACCCATCCATCGGTGCCGGCAAAGAACGTCAGGGAACTGCTGCAACTCGCCAAAGCGGCGCCGGGCAAACTCAATTACGCCTCCTCGGGCAACGGCACGGTGACCCACCTTGCCGGCGAACTGCTGAAACTGCTGGGCAAGGTCAACATCGTCCACGTGCCGTACAAGGGGGGCGCGCCGGCACTGACCGCGCTGGTGTCGGGCGAAGTCGACATGAGTTACGAGAACAGCCTGATCATCACGCCCCACATCAAGTCCGGCCGCGTCAAGGCGCTGGCCGTCACCGGCGCCAAACGCTCGGCCCTGCTGCCGGATCTGCCGACCATCGCCGAAACCCTGCCCGGCTACAGCGCCAGCGGCTGGTATGGACTGTTCACGCCGGCGGCCACCCCCAAACCGGTGATCGCGCGGCTCAATGCCGAAGCGGTCAGGGCGCTGCGCGCGCCCGACGTCGTCGACAAGCTTTCCAGCCAGGGTGCCGAACCCGTCGCCAGTTCGCCGGAGGAATTCACCGCCTTCGTGCGCGGCGAAATCAGCAAGTGGGCCGAGCTGGTGAAAGCGGCCAACATGCGTACGGATTGATCATCGCATGCCCGCCGACCTGAAAAACACCGCCCCCGACCTGTCACGACTGCTGAGCCCGCGCGGCGTTGCGGTGATCGGTGCCTCCACTGATTTCTCGCGCATCGGCGGCCAGCCGATCAAGCTGCTCACCGAATATGGTTTTCAGGGCAAAGTCTATCCGGTCAATCCCAAATACACCGACATCAAGGGGCTCACCTGTTATCCCGACGTGGGCGCCGTGCCCAGGCCCTGCGATGTAGCGCTGATCGCCGTCGCCGGCCATCTCGTGCCCGGCGCCATCGAGCAATGCGGCAAGGCGGGCATTCCCTACGCGGTCATCCTCTCCGCCGGATTCGGCGAGGCCGGTGAAGCGGGCAAGGCACTCAATGACAAGCTGCTCGCAGCCGTCCAATCCAGCGGCGTGCGCGTGGTCGGCCCCAATTGCCTGGGCGTGATGAACCTCGATGAAAATTTCCGCCTCGGCTTCGGCGGCACGTTGCAGCTGAAGACACTGAAGGCCGGACCGATCGCGATGGTGACCCAGTCCGGCGGTTTCGGCTTCGGCGTGGTCGCGGTCGCCTGTTATCACGGCCTCGGATTCAATCACGTGATCTCCACCGGCAACGAATCGGACCTCACCGCCCTCGACTGGATGGAGTACCTGATCGAGCGCCCCGACGTGGAAATCCTCACCGCATTCCTCGAAGGCACCACCGAAGGCCACCGCCTGCGCCGCCTGGGGGCACGCGCGCTGGAACTGGGCAAACCGGTGCTGATCTGGAAAGTCGGCAACAGCGATGTCGGTCGCCAGGCCGCGACCTCGCACACCGCGCGCCTGACCGCGGGTTACGAACTGTTCCGCACCGCGTTTCGCGAAGGCGGCTTTATCGAAGTGCATGACATCGACGACCTGATCGACATCTGCAAGGCCTTTCGTGCGAAGAAACTGCCACGCGGCAACCGGGTCGGCGTGATGACGCTGTCGGGCGGCGCCGGCGTTCTGTTCGCCGATCGTTGCATCGCCCGCGGCCTGACGTTGCCTAAACTCGCCGATGCCACGCGGGAACGCCTGCGCGGCATCGTCGTCGCCTACGCCTCCATTGAAAACCCGATCGATACCACCGCACAGGGCTACAACGACAATTTCGCCTCGTATACCAACACCATGCGCGAAGTGCTGGCTGATCCCAACATCGACGCCATTGTTGCGCGCTCACCGCGCGGCACCGTGGTGCAGACCTGGGCCGAGGGCCTGGTCGAGATGCTCAGGACCACCGACAAGCCGCTGATTCTGAACTGGCCGACCGCGCCGGATGACAATGCGCCGGCCATGCAATGGCTGGAAAACCATGGCGTGCCGGTCATCATGGCGCCGGGCCGGGCCGTCGATGCGCTGGCTGCGCTGAACCGGTTCGCGCAGAAGCGGCGCGACCATGAAGCCGCGCGCGCACGCGGCCATACGCGCCTGATCGCACCGCAGCCGTTGCAGCTGCCTGCTGCCGCCGGTGCGCTGGGAGAACACGCATCCAAGGCACTGCTCCAGGCCTATGGCATTGCGGTCACCGGGGAAAAACTCATGACCGCGGATGCGGTGGAAAACCTCACCGCGACGCCGTTGCCCTTCCCGATTGCGGTCAAGATTGAATCCGCCGACATTCCGCATAAAACGGAAGCCGGCGTCATCCGGCTGAACATCACCAGCCTGGACGGACTGAAACAGGCCGCGCGCGAGGTGCTGGCCGCGGCAAGAAAATACAAACCTGATGCCGCCGTCGCCGGCGTGCTGGTGCAGCAGATGGCCACCGGGGAAGAAGTCATTCTCGGCGCCGTCAATGACCCTCATTTCGGACCCGTCGTTGCGTTCGGCCTCGGTGGCGTGTTCACCGAGGTCATGCAGGACGTCACCCACCGTTACGCGCCGTTCGACCGCGAAACCGCAACGGCGATGATCCACGAGATCAAGGGCGTGCAACTGCTGCAGGGTTACCGCGGCCAACCGCCCTGCGACATCGAGGCTCTGGCCGACACGCTGTCACGCCTGTCGCTGCTGGTCGCCGATCACGCCGACCGCATCGCCGAAATCGACATCAATCCGCTGTTCGTGAACGCCGCCGGCGCAGTCGCCGCGGATGCGCTGATCGTGCTGAAGTGAGCGCATGACGATCCCTTTCAGAACCCGCATCACCGACCTCTACGGCATCCGCCTGCCGGTGATCGCCAGCGGCCTGATGTGGCTGGCGGAACCGGTGTATGTAGCCGCGGTGGCGCGCGCCGGGTTGATCGGTTTCATGACCTCGGCGAGTTTCGCGGATGCTGCGGCATTGCGCGCAGGCATACGCCGCTGCCGCGAACTTTCCGCAGGCAAGCCCTTCGGCGTCAACGTGATGATCCGCGTGAGCCGGGACGGCACCGATCGGGTCACGCCGCTGATCGATGCCGTGATCGACGAAGGCGTGCGTTATGTCGAAACCGCCGGCAACAATCCCGAGGCCTACCTGAAACGCCTGAAGGATGCCGGCATCACTGTGCTGCACAAGGTTCCGGGCATCCGTTATGCCAAAAAGGCGGAGTCGCTGGGCGTGGATGCGGTCACCGTCGTCGGCGCCGAAGCGGGCGGCCATCCCGGCGTGGAACCGGTGGGCACCATGGTGATGGCCGCAGCCGCGGCACGCGCCATCAAGATTCCGCTGATCGTCGCGGGCGGACTGGGCACCGGCGAACAGCTGGTCGCCGCACTGGCGATGGGTGCGGACGGCGTGGCCATGGGTACGCGCTTCCTGGTGTCCGAAGAAATCTGGGCACATCGCGCCTACAAGGAACGGTTGGTCGCCGCCGGCGAGACCGATACCGCGCTGCTGCTCGAAACCATGCGCAACACGCAGCGCGCGCTCAAGACCGGCCATGTCGAGATGATCCGGCAACTTGAAAAGAAACAGCCCGGCGATACCGCGGCACTGCTGCCGCACATCATGGGCACCATCGGCCGCAAGGCCTACGAAACCGGCGATTTCGACAAAGCGATGTTGTCCTGTGGCCAGGGCGTCGTCTTCGCCGATAGAATCGAACCGCTGTCTGCAATTGTTGCCCGCCTCGAAACCGAAGCACATGCGGCCATGGATCGGCTGCACCATCTCTACCAGGCACCGCCGCCCGCCGCCGGACGCAGCGGCTGATTTGAAGTTAAAGGGAGCATCCGTGAAAAACCACAAACTGCTGTTTCTGTTGATATTGTCTTGTTGCTCCTGGAGCACGGCGCAGGCGCAGAACTACCCCGCAAAAACCGTGCGCCTGATCGTGCCGTTTGCCGCCGGCGGCAGCACCGACATCATCGGGCGCCTGCTGGCACAAAAACTCGGCGAAGCCTGGGGACAGCAGGTGATCGTCGACAACCGTCCCGGCGGCAGCACCGTGATCGGCACCGACATTGTCGCCAAGTCAGCGCCCGACGGCCACACCCTGCTGGTGACGCCTGCGCCCTTCACCATCGTGCCCAGCCTGCTGAAAAAACTGCCCTACGATCCATCGCGCGACTTCGAGCCGATTACGCTGATCAACACCACGCCGCTGGTGGTTGTGGTCCATCCCGGCGTGCCGGCGAAAAACATCAAGGAACTGATCGCACTGGCCAGGGCAAAACCGGGAGTCATGAACTTCGGTTCTTCCGGCAGCGGCGGCTCCAATCACCTCGCGGGCGAACTGTTCAACACCATGGCCAACGTCAAGATCGTGCACGTGCCGTACAAGGGCAACGCGCCGGCGCTGTCGGACCTGCTCGGCGGCCATGTCGATCTCGTGTTCAACGGCCTGACCTCGGCGCTGCAGTTCATCAAGTCGGGCAAACTGCGCGCGCTCGGCGTGACCAGCCTGAAACGCTCGCCGGCGCTGGCCGAACTGCCGACGCTCGATGAGTCCGGCCTCAAAGGTTTCCAGGCCGTGGCGTGGAACGGCCTTACCGGTCCGGCACGCATGCCCAGGGCGGCTGTCGAGAAAACGGCGAACGATGTTGCGCGCATCATGCAGTCGCCGGAACTGGCCGATTACCTGAAGCGCGAAGGGTCCGATCCCGTCGGCAGCACTACGGCCGAGTATTCCGTTTTTCTGAAAGACGAGATCGCCAAATGGAAAAAGGTCATCGCCCGCGCCGGCATCACGTCATTATGAGGACCGCCAAATGAGTATCAAGATCACCCGCGATGCAGGCGTCGCTACCGTCCTCCTCGACCGCGCCGACAAGCTCAACGCACTGTCCGGCGAGATGTACCATGACCTTGCCGATGCCTTCGCCGAACTGAACACCGATGACGACGTGCGCACGGTGCTGCTGACCGGCGCCGGCCGCGCCTTCTGCGCCGGCGGCGACGTCGGTTCGATGGGCGGTTACGACGTGGTCAGCGGCCGCAAGCGCTCCAAAGGCCATCAGAAGATGATCATCAATCTGCATCATCTCGAAAAGCCGGTGATCGCCGCCGTGCGCGGACCCGCGGCCGGCATCGGTGCGAGTATGGCGCTGGCCTGCGATCTCATCGTCGCCAGCGAAACGGCTTACCTGCTGATGGCGTTCAAGAATGTCGGTATCCCGCCGGACGGCGGCGCCATTTATTTCCTGACCCAGCATCTGGGCCTGAGCCGCGCCAAGGAGATCGTCTACAGCGCGCGCAAACTGCCTGCGGCCGAGGCCCGCGACATGGGCCTGATCAGCAAAGTCGTGCCCGACGACCAGCTCGAAGCCAGCGCGATGGCGCTGGCGCGTGACATTGCCGGGTCGGCAACCTACGCGCTGACGCTGGCCAAGCGCATGTTCCAGTACATGTACGTGCCGACGCTCGAGCAGTTGCTGGAGCTTGAAGTGCTGGCGATCAGCGGCGCGCGCATGACCCATGACCATGTCGAGGGCGTCACCGCCTTCAAGGAAAAACGCAAAGCGCAGTTCAAAGGTAGGTAAGCTGCAGCCACAACAAGAATTGCACAGGGGCATTACGGGAAAGACGCTATAACCCATGACATCCTGGAAAAAACAGACTCTCGCCGAAATTCTCGCTGCCACCGCGGCCGCGCATGCGCAGGACGAAGCACTGGTAATCGCCGGCCGGCGCCTGACGTGGGCGGAACTGCGTGACAACGTACGCGAAGTCGCGCAGGGACTGCGCGCGGCCGGCATCGGTCACGGCGATCATGTGGCCGTATGCATGGGCAATTCGCTGGAATGGGTGATTTTTTTCTACGCCGCGGCCAGCATCGGCGCCGTCACGGTACCGGTGAACACGCGGTTCAAGTCAGACGAAATGCACTACTGCCTCAAGCAGGCCGACGTAAAACTGCTGTTCGTCGCCGACCATTTCCTCAACATCGATTTCATCGACATGCTGCGCGGCATCTGCCCGGCAGTGGACCGCACCCTGCCCGACCCCGGCCTGCCGCTGCTGCGCACCGTCATCGTGCTGGGCCGGAACATCCCTGCCGGTGCCATCGGCTTTGCCGACCTGATCGCGCTGGGCACCGCACATGAAGAAGCCTACCCGCCGGAAGTGAAACCCGACGACGTGCTGCTGATGCAGTTTACGTCCGGCACGACCTCTCACCCCAAAGGGGTGATGCTGAGCCACGACAACATGCTGCGCAACGCGACCCACGTCGCTGCCCGCTTCAATCTCAAGGCCGGGGACCGCTATTACAGCGCGCGCCCGTTTTACCATGTCGCCGGCACCACGCTGTCGCTGCTCGCCGCCCTGACGACGGGCGCGTGCCTGCTGTCATCGCCGACGTTCGATGCCGAGGAGGCGCTGGCGACGATGTGGAGCGAGGAATGCACGCACACCTCCGGCAATGACACCATGTTCCTGATGATGCTGAATCATCCGGATTTCGAAAAATACCCGCTGAAGCTGCGTAACGGCTGGGTCTCGTGCGGGCCTGAAGTTTCGCGCCGGGTGGTCGAGCGCATGGGCATGAAAGGCCTGTGCCAGGCCTACGGCCTGTCGGAGGCATCGCCCAATGTCTGCATGTCGCGTCATGACGATGATCTGGACAAGCGCATTGACGGCTGGGCGCACATCCTCGACGAAGTCGAAGTGCGCCTGGTGGATCTAGACTCCGGCGCGCTCGTGCCCGCAGGCCAGAGCGGCGAGATCCAGGTGCGCGGCTGGAGCGTGATGCAGGGTTATTACAAAATGCCCGAACAGACCGCCAAAACCATCACGCCGGACGGCTGGCTGCATACTGGCGACCTGGGCGTCATGGACGAGGACGGACGCCTCAAGTTCCTCACCCGCATCAAGGATGTGTTCCGCGTCGGCGGCGAAAACGTCGCCCCGGCCGAGGTGGAAGAAGTCCTGCACCGGCATCCGCAGATCAAGCAGGCACAGGTCATCGGCGTGCCAGATCCGCGGCTGATCGAAGTGCCCGCAGCCTATGTCATCCTCAACGAGGGCGCCACCGCGACACCCGGGGAGATCATTGCATGGAGCCGCGAACGGCTGGCGAATTTCCGTGTGCCGCGTTATGTGCAGATCGTCGACAGCTTCGACAAGATCGGTATGACGGGCAGCGCCAAAGTCCAGAAAAACAAGCTGCGTGCACAGGCACTGATCGATTTCGGTTTGAAAGACAACAAAGCCTGACGCGCACGCCACCGGAGACCTGATATTGGATTTTTTTCTCGACCGTCCTGACGGCTGCAGGA
>JBFKCU010000087.1:0-8977 GCA_041620115.1 Burkholderiales bacterium
GACCGTGCTCGGCCAGATCGCGGCGGAGGAACTCGGCGTCGCGACGGACGATGTGCACGTGGTCTCGGGCGACACCGACACCACGCCGATGGACACCGGCGCCATCGCCAGCCGCACCACGTACGTGACCGGAAATGCGGTCAGGCTGGCGGCGGAAAAGGCCAAGTCCGTGCTGTTCGAAGTGGCGGCACCGCTGCTCGGCGTCCGCGCCGATCAGCTCGAAGCGCGGGACCGCAAGATCCAGGTCAAGGCGTTTCCGCAACGTTTTCTGCCCATCAGCGAGGTGGCGAATCACGCGCAGGTGATCAGGGGGCAGCCGGCGATCGGCAGCGCGTCGTGGAATCCGCCGACCGTGGCGATGGATCCCGAAACCGGTCAGGGCAAGCCGTTCAACACCTATGTCTATGCGACCCAGATCGCGGAAGTCGACGTCGACGACGAAACCGGTGAGGTTGAGGTTCTGCGCATTGTTGCGGCACACGATTGCGGCACCGCCATCAATCCGATGCTGGTCGAAGGCCAGGTCGAAGGCGGCATTTCCATGGGCGTGGGTTTCGCGCTGCAGGAGGAGATCCTGTTCGACCAGTCGGGCCGGCAGATCAATCCCAATCTCACCAACTACATCATGCCGACCAGCCTCGACATGCCCGAGATCGAGGTGGATATCGTCGACAGCTATGACCCGACCGGGCCGTTCGGTGCCAAGGGCGTCGGCGAACCGACTTCAGTGCCGACGGCGGCGGCGATACTCAATGCCATACACAACGCGGTCGGCGTGCGCATCACGTCGCTGCCTGCGACGGCCGAGAAGGTGCTCGCTGCGATCAAGGCCAAACGGGCAGGGCAGACGCAGCAGATTGCGGCCGTCTGACCACCGCACCCGCCCATGGCGGGCGCAGCGACAGCCCGAAAATTATAAAAATACTTATAAATCAATAACTTATAGTTTATACCCCGCCGGTGATCAGCGGCGTTTGCGTGTTTTCTTCTGCACGGTCGTCAGCTGTGCACGGTAGGCAGCAAGTCCGGCGCGTCCGGCATGGCCCATGTCTTCGAGTGTTTTTTCCCAGTTCTTGCGATGATCCCGCAGTGCCGCGACGATCGATTCAGCGACGACGAGATTGCGATACCACTTCGAATTCGCCGGCACGATAGTCCACGGTGCATGGGCGGCCGCGGTTTTCGAGATGGCATCCTCATAGGCTGCGGTGTACTCGTCCCAGTAATCGCGTTCCTTCCAGTCGTTCGGATTCAGTTTCCAAGCGGTTTCATTGTCTTTCTCCCGCTCCAGCAGGCGCTTTTCCTGTTCGTCTTTGGTGATATGCAGGAAATACTTGAGCACGATGGTGCCGTGTTCGGCCAGCAGTTCCTCGAAATCATTGATGTGGTTGTAGCGTTCCTTCCATATTCTTTTCGGTGCGAGGTCATGCACACGCACCACCAGCACATCCTCATAATGGGAGCGGTTGAAAATAGAGAACTCGCCGCGACGTGGGGCGTGGCGATGCACCCGCCACAGGAAATCATGCTCGCGCTCCTCGGCAGTCGGCACACCGAACGAGGTGACGCTGACACCGCGCGGGTTGAGGCAGCCGGCGACATGTTTGATGGTGCCGTCCTTGCCGGCACTGTCGCGCCCCTGGAGCACGACCAGTACGCTGTGCACCTTCGCGCCCCACAGGGCATCCTGCAGCTGGAACAGGTCCTCACTCAGCGAGGCAAACTTTTTCTCGGCTTTTGCCCTGGTCATGCCCCTGGGGGGCTCGGCGGAGATGCGATCGAGGCGGACTTTGCCGCCGGGGGTATCGAATATCGTCTTGGGCATTGGTTCATCCTTGCGTCGGCATGATTCCACAATCAGAGTGTTGATTGAATTCAGACAGGCATGGTGTCAGGTTTTAACCCTGTTTGTCCCGTCGGGCAAGGCGGCTCCTGGAAAACCCGATCCCGGCGTCGCGGTGCGTCGTGCATCGCTTGGGCCGGGTGTCCGGATACAATGGGCTGGACCGTACCTGGAGTACGGCGCCGTTTCAAGGAGATCACCGCGCAATGATGTGGAAGCCCTCGAAAATACGTGACCTGCTGGACGAGGCGATCTGGCGCCAGCCGCCTGAACCGCGACCGCCGCTGCAGGCACGGCTGGTGCGGGTCGCGCGGCTGCTGATCGTGCTGGGGCGCGATCTTGCGCGCGGCCAGCTCACGCTGCGTGCGATGGGGCTGGTTTATACGACACTGCTCTCGATCGTGCCGCTGCTGGCGCTGAGTTTTTCGGTGCTCAAGGCGTTCGGCGTCTACAACCAGATCAGGCCCATGCTGCTGGGTTTCCTCGAGCCGCTCGGTGAGCAGGGTGTCGAGATCACTGCCCGCATCATCCAGTTCATCGAGAACATCAATGTGGGCGTGCTCGGGTCGGTCGGCCTCGCGCTGCTGTTCTACACCGCGGTATCTCTGGTGCAGAAAATCGAGGAGGCCCTGAATTTCATCTGGCACGTCGGGCATTCACGCGGCATCGGCGAGCGTTTCAGCCGCTATCTCTCGGCGTTGCTGGTCGGGCCGGTGCTGGTGTTTTCGGCGATCGGTATCACCGCCGCGCTGGCGAGCCTCGGCGTGGTCCGCGAGGCGATGCGGATCGAGGCCATCGGCTGGATCGTGGTTCAGGCGGGGCAGCTGACTCCGTATCTGCTGGTGATCGTGGCCTTCACCTTCATCTATACCTTTATTCCCAACACCCGGGTGCGCTTCGGGCCTGCGCTGGTTGGCGGCATCGTCGGGGGTGTGCTGTGGCAATCCGCCGGCTGGGCTTTCGCCATGTTCGTCGCGTCCTCGACCAATTACGCCGCGATCTATTCCGGTTTCGCGATCCTGGTGCTGTTCATGCTGTGGTTGTACCTGAGCTGGCTGATTCTGCTGTTCGGCGCCAGCGTGGCGTTCTATGCACAGCACCCTGAATACCTGGAAGCCGGGGGCGGGGAACTCCATCTGTCCAGCCGCATGCGCGAACGGCTGGCGCTGATGATCATGGGCCTGATTGCGCGGCGCCATCACGCGGGGGAGGCACCGTGGACGGTGGACGCACTGGCACAGTCACTGCGCATGCCGCTGCGCATGGTGGATGCCCTGCTGCATGAATTGCATGACCACGGGTTCCTTGCCCCCACGGCTGACGATCCGTCCGGCTGGTTGCCGGTGCGCGACCTGGCCGGCGTCAGTGCCAGGGATGTGCTTGAAGCGGTGCGCACCACCGGTGAGGACAGTTATCTGAATCCGGCGGCATTGCCCGGTTCCGGCGAGATCGAAAACCTGATCCGGCGCTGTGATGAAGCGACTGCGGCGGCCTCCGGCGACGTGACCATCGACCGGCTGGGCCGTCCTTAAGAGCAACCGCGCCGAAGTTCGGTCAGACGCGCGCGGTCATGATTCGCGCGGCTGCAGCGCATGCGCGGCCGGCGGCACGAGTGCACCCAATCCCGCTGCGGCGAGCGAGCCCAGAAACCGGCGGCGACTCGTCATGGCCGTTCATCTCGCGACGGCGCATTGATGCTCAGTCCAGCGTAATCCCCGCGGTCTTGATGATCTTCGCAGTCAGTGCCAGGTCATCACGCATGAATTTGCTGAATGCCTCGGGTGACTGGGTGTGGATGTCGAAGCCGATCGCCGTGAGGCGGTTCTTCAGTTCGGACGCGTTGAGCGCGGCGACGATTTCCCTGTTCAGGCTGTTGACGACGGCACGCGGCGTGCCGGCTCGGCTCACGATGTCAAACCAGGTGCCGGAAGAGTAACCCTTCAACCCGGCTTCACCCGTCGAGGGGATGTCAGGCCAGTTCGGGTGGCGCTGTTCCGCGGCAAAGGCGATGATCTTGGCCCTGCCGGCTTTGGCGTGTGGCATTACGGTGGAGGCGCCGGTGATGATGAAATTGACCTGGCCGCCGAGTACGGCATTCATCGCCGGGCCGGAACCCTTGAACGGCACATGCAGCAGTTTGATGCCGGCGAGGGTTTCGAGCAGCGCGCCGCCAAGATGGTTGGTCGAGGCGGTGCCCGGCGTGCCGTAGCTGATGGCACCGGGTTTGGATTTGGCCAGTGCGATGAGTTCCTTGATGTTGTTCGCCGGCACCGAGGGGTGGGCGGCGATTACGAACGGCACGTACACGGTCTGGGTGATGGGCGCGAAATCGCGCGACACGTTGTACGGCAGCTTCTTCACCACGTTGGGGTTGATCGACATCGTTGTCTGGGTGATGAGTCCGATGGTGTAGCCGTCAGGTGCGGCAGTCGCCATCAGCTCGGCGCCGATCATGGTGCTGGCACCGCCGCGGTTGTCGGTCACGAATTGCTGACCGTAAACCTCGGACAGTTTGTTGGCGATGCCACGGGCGACGAGGTCGGTGGTGCCGCCGGGCGGATAGGGCACGATCAGGCGCACGGGTCTGGCCGGATAGGTTTCCGCCGCCTGCGCGGGCAGGTGGCAAAAGCCCGACATCGTGGCCAGCACGAGGGCGTAAGTGATTACTGAGCGTTGGGGCATGGCGTTCTCCTCTGATTTGATTATTGTGTGACCTGCTCGAGTCCCTTCGATTCAAACAGTCTGGCGTGCGCGGCGTCCCGCAGATGGCGGACGAGTGCCTCTGCCGCCGCCGCATTGGATGATTTTGCGGCAATGGCAATCGAAGTCTCGAACACTTTTTGCACCTCGGCGGGCAGCGGGCCGACGACTTCGAGTCCGGGCACGGCCATCAATTCAGGAATCTGCTGCAGGGCAATGTCGGCTTCGCCGCTGACCACGACCGTGCCGATATAGCCGCCGGGGCGGGTCACGGTCTTCTGCTTCATCTCTCCGGCGATGCCGATTTTTTCCAGCATCACCGGAATGTACATGCCGCTGGCGCCGTGCACGGTATGGGCAATGGATTTCGCCGCGAGCAGGGATTTCTTGAAGGCTTCGAGCGTGCTGATGTCGGGCTGCGACTCGCCGCTGCGCACGCCGACGCCGACTACCGCGCGTGCAAAGGGCCGGCGGCTGGCATCGGTGACAAAGCCGGCGGCGGCGAGGTCCTTCAGCGCGCCGGTGCCGAGCACCACCAGGTCTCCGGTTTCGCCTTCCTTGATGCGCGCAACCATGGCCTTGGCCGAATCCGCGGTCAGCGAGACCTTGTTGCCGCTGCTTTTCTCGTAAGCCGGAATCAGGGCGTCGAGCACCGGGCGGGTGCTGTTGGAAGTGAGTATTTTCAGTGTGATGGCCATGTCTGATCCTGTGGCTGTTGCATTGATAATCAGGCAGCCTGCGCGAAGGCGGCATCCACCTGTTTCTCGTGGGCCAGCACTTTCTGCACGCTGGGCCGCTGCTGCAGGCGCTCGAAGTGCGCCATGCAATGGGTAAAGCCTGACAGGTCGAGCTTGAAGCTCAGTGCACGGCGGCAGCACCAGAAAAAGTAGGCATCGGGTGCGGTGAAATGTTCAAAAAAGAATTCACGGTGGGCCAGCAGGTCGTCGGCAATTTTCAGGTCTTCGAACAGCAGCTTCTTTGCGACGCGTCTGACCGCATCCGCCGAATCGGGAAGGTCGCAATAGTTCTCGGGCCTGGCGTTGGGCGTGAGGTGCGGATGGATCGTTGAGCCGAACCATGCCATCAGTGAAATGGCCTTGATTTCCGCTTTGGGCGCCTGCGGCAGCAGGTTCGCCGCCGGAAACTGCCGTGCGATCCAGATCTGGATTGCGACATTCTCGGTCAGCGGGTCACCGTCGATGACCAGCACCGGCACCTTGTGCTTGGGATTGATCCGCAGGTATTCCGGCGTTTTCAACTGGCCGGAGCGCGAATTCATGTTGTGCACCGTGAAATCGGCACCGGCCTCGGTGAGCGTCACGTAAGGGACAAGTGCGCAGGTCCGTGGTGCGTAATAGAGCTCGAGTTTCATAAAGTGTCCTCAAGACCGAAGATGACGGTGCACTGGCTGGAGAGTAACCCGCTATTGCCGTGATGGTCGCAGAGCGGAGCAGGGGCCCCGAACGTGAGTTCGGGGATGCGACCCCGGAGGCAATCGTGCGCGCGGCTCATAGTGTGTTCTCAGAACCGAAGATGACGGTGCACTGGCTGGAGAGTACCCCGCCATTGCCGTGCGCCAGGGAAACGTCGCAGTTCTTCACCTGGCGCTCGCCGCATTCACCGCGTACCTGGCGGATGGCCTCGATCATGACCAGCAGGCCGTACATGCCGGGGTGGCAGTACGACAGGCCGCCACCGGAGGTGTTGACCGCGAGTTTGCCGCCGGGTGCGATGGCGCCATCGGCGACGAAGCGGCCGCCTTCGCCTTTCGGGCAGAACCCCAGGTCCTCGAGGAACAGGATGGGATTGATGGTGAAGGCGTCGTACAGCGACAGCATGGTTACATCCTTGGGTTGGATCCCGGCCATCTTGAAAGCCTGCGGACCGGAAACTGACGCGCCGGTGACGGTGAAGTCGGGCAGGCTGGAGATGTTGGCATGCGACAGCGTTTCACCCACGCCCAGTACGTACACCGGCTTTTTCTTCAGCGTCCTGGCTCTGGCCGCGGAAGTCAGCACGATGGCGCCACCGCCGTCGACCACCAGGCAGCAGTCGCGTACCGTGAACGGATACGACACCATGCGTGCATTGAGCACCTGGTCTATCGTCAGCGGTTCTTTTTCCCAGGCTTTCGGGTTCAGCAGAGCCCACTTTCGTGCAGCGACTGCCACTTCGGCGAGCTGTTCGCGCGTGGTGCCGTACTGGTGCATGTGGCGCGCGGCTGCCATGGCATAGGCACTGATCGGCAGGATCGGCCGGTATGGTGATTCGTACGGATTGAATTCGCGCGGGCTGGCGGCGGCACGGGAAACCGACCGCTGCGTGCTGCCGTAGGCGATGACCGCGACTTCGCAGAGTCCCAGCTGAATCGCCATCTGCGCATGCGCAACATGGGTCATGAATGACGAACCGCCGATCTGCGTGCCGTCGAACACCTTCGGCTTGATGCGCAGGTACTCCGCCAGTGACATCGGTCCCATGCGCACCTGCGTGGCTGCCACGAACAGCGCATCGACATCCTTCAGTTTCAGGCCGCAGTCATCGAGCGCGCGCATCGTCGCCTGTGCCATCAGGTCGACGGGGGAGGTGTGCGGTGCAACCAGGCCGAGATCGGACTCTGCTGCGCCGACGACAGCGATACTGCCTTTCTTGAGGCCGCTCATTTGGCATCTCCGGCAGGGGTGAACACAGGATAGGGCAGCGTCTTGTCGTCGCCGGGATGAACCTTGAACCTGACGCGCATGCCGATTTTCACCTGCAGCGCATCGATGCCCTCGACGCGGCTCATCAGGCGATAACCCTCGTCCATGTCGATCATCGCCACATTGAGCGGCTGCTCGCCCTTGTAATACACGGCAGTGGTCGTATAGACGGTGCCGAGTCCCTTGGACACGCGCCACTCGATGTTTTCGCTGCCGCTTTCCGGCGCAATGGCGCGCGGATAAAAGAACGCCTTGTTGTCGTCCTTGCTGAACTGGTAGGCCAGTTCGCCTTTGTTCAGGTGCTCGACGTAGACACCGAGCGGTGATTGCTTGGTCAGATCAGTCATGTGGCGTTTCCTTTCGTTCTACAAATTCAATAAATAATTAATATAATCAACATGTTATGTTGAATGTTCGGTGAGGAAGGCCATGGCCGCCTCGGCACAGCGATGGGGATACGCACCGGCGGCATGCCAGGCATCGCCGTCGAGTACCAGCAGGCGCGCGGACTTCACCCGCGACACCCAGGCTTTGACACCATCCACCGAACGCAGCCCGCTGCCGGTGGTGGTGATGATCAGCGTCGGGCAGGTGATGCGCTCGACGTCGGCGCGGAGATCGAGCCTGGGCACCCAGCGCAGGTAGCCCTGCAATGTCGACAGCGGTGTCCTGCCCTGCAGGTTTTCCACCCACCAGTTGATTTCTTCGGGCGTTGCGGCACTGCCCAGCCGCCCCTGCATGGTGTGCCGCGCCCAGTCGAGCACGCCCTTGGACTCAATGTGTCTGACCCAGTCGTCGACGCCGGCGGCAGGGAGTACCGGCGGTGTCACGCCAATCAGCGTTTTCACCAGCGCCGGGCGGTGTGCTGCCATGGCCAACGCCATGGAGCCGCCGCTCTTGGCGCCGACCAGATGAACCTGCGTGCAGCCGAGGTGTCTGATCAGCGCTTCGATGTCGTCGAGCAGTTCGTCCATGCTCCACTCGTGCGTGGCGTGCATGGGCGTGGAACGGCCGAAACCGCGCAGGTCGAGGCGTACCATGCGGTAGTCGCGCGCAAAATGCGGCACCCAGGCGCGCCACGCTTCCCCCGACTCGGCGAGGCCGTGCACGAACAGTATCGTCTCGGGCGTGCGCCACGGATCGGTGTAATCATCGATGGTGTAGAAAATCCTGCAGCCGTCAGGACGGTCGAGAAAAAAATCCAATATCAGGTCTCCGGTGGCGTGCGCGTCAGGCTTTGTTGTCTTTCAAACCGAAATCGATCAGTGCCTGTGCACGCAGCTTGTTCTTCTGGACTTTGGCGCTGCCCGTCATGCCGATCTTGTCGAAGCTGTCGACGATCTGCACATAACGCGGCACACGGAAATTCGCCAGCCGTTCGCGGCTCCAGGCAATGATCTCCCCGGGTGTCGCGGTGGCGCCCTCGTTGAGGATGACATAGGCTGCGGGCACTTCGATCAGCCGCGGATCAGGCACGCCGATGACCTGTGCCTGCTTGATCTGCGGATGCCGGTGCAGGACTTCCTCCACCTCGGCCGGGGCGACGTTTTCGCCGCCGACGCGGAACACATCCTTGATGCGGGTGAGGAACTTGAGGCGTCCGTCCCCGTCCATGACGCCCAGGTCGCCGGTGTGCAGCCAGCCGTCCGGCGTGATGGTTTTGGCGGTCTGTTCGGGCATTTTGTAATAACCCTGCATCACGCTCCAGCCGCGCACCTGGATCTCGCCGCTC
>JBFKCU010000088.1:0-8942 GCA_041620115.1 Burkholderiales bacterium
CTGTTCGTCAAGGCCACGGGCTCCGATCTTGCGTCCGTGGATAGCCAGCATTTCACCGCGCTTAAACTCGATGCCCTCCACTGGTTGCTGCAGGATGAACGCCTGCCCGACGCCGAACTGATGCACCGGATTGACGGGTGCAAGCTCGATTCTGCAGCACCCCGGCCGTCCATTGAAACCCTGCTGCATGCCGCACTCCCGTACGCCTTTGTCGAGCACGCTCATGCCGATGCCGTGCTCGCCGTGGCCAACATCAGTGCCTGCGAGGCCGCCTGCGCGGCCGCCTTTGGCAATCTGGCACCCGTAGTGCCCTATCGCCATTCCGGCGTTGCACTGGCGCGGGCCTGCAAGGCGGTGTTCGACCGGGAGGCGTCGCCCCGGACAATCGGATTGGTCCTCGCTTTTCACGGCGTCGTGGCGTTCGGCCAGAACGCACGCGAGTCTTATGGCAATCTGCTGCGCCTCGTCGCCCTGGCCGAGGCCTTTCTGCTGCAATACGCGGATTCAACACCCGGCGTGCCGCCGGTGCCCGGCCCTGCGACCCGTGAAGACATGGCTGAAGCAATACGTACCCGGGCATCCGCCGTGGCCGGGTTTCCGCTGGCAAAAAAAGTGGTCTGCACGCCGGCGACACTGGCCTTTGCGCAGCGGCGTGACCTGGCAACGGTTTCGCAACAGGGACCGCCGACACCACAGCACGCGATATACACCAAACGCGTACCGTTGCTCGGCAACGATGTTGAGGCCTATGCCGCGGACTACCGCGCCTATCTCGCCCGCACACTGGGTCCCGACACCCGGCATGACATCGATGCGGCGCCGCGTATTGCACTGCATCCGGAATTCGGCCTGTGCACCTTCGGCGTCAATGCGCATTATGCTGCGGTCGCCGCCGAAATTTATCTGCATGACATCGATATCATGACCCGCGCCAGCGCCCACGGCTGCTATCGTTCTGCCAGCGAAAACGATATCGCCCGCGCAGAACTCGAATACGGCGGTTTTGAGCAGCGCGTGCGCGCGGACAAGGCTGCCGGACCGGAACCATCCACGGACTGAATTCATGACTGCATTCCATACATTACGCTGGCTCGACGGCACACTGGAAATGCTCGACCAGCGTGCACTGCCCGACCGTTGTGATTATTTGCGTTTCGACAATGCTGCTGCCGTTGCCGGAGCAATCCGTGATCTGGTGGTTCGCGGCGCACCGGCCATTGGCTGCGCTGCGGCTTATGGGATTGCCGTAGAAGCCCGGCGCTCGGCCGGTATGCCGCGCGAAGGTTTTGACAGGGCCCTGGATCGCGCATTTGCCGTACTCGGGCAAAGCCGTCCGACCGCGGTCAATCTGGCGTGGGCGCTGTCACGGATGCACACCTGCCTGGCCGGTACCGGAGCAGCCGATAACGCTGCGCGCGCCGCCGCACTGCTCGAAACCGCACAGCACATCGCCGCCGAGGATGTGCGCATCAATCGCGCGCTGGGCACGCACGGCGCATCGCTGCTGCCCGATGTCGCCTGCGTAATGACCCACTGCAACGCCGGCGCACTGGCCACTGCGGGCCACGGCACCGCGCTGGGCATCGTCCGTTCTGCGGCGGGTGCCGGCAAGAAAATCGAGGTCATTGCCAACGAAACCCGCCCGTTTCTGCAGGGCGCGCGGCTGACGGCGTGGGAATTGCAGCAGGACGGAATTCCGGTGACGCTCATTGCGGACAGTGCCGCCGGCCACTTGATGGGCCGCAGGACTATCGATGCGGTCATCGTCGGTGCAGACCGTGTCGCGGCCAACGGTGATGTTGCCAACAAGATCGGCACTTACATGATGGCAGTGCTGGCGCGGCGCCACGGCATTCCGTTTTACGTCGCCTGCCCGCGGTCGACGATCGACATGAACATCAGTTCGGGGGCGGATATACCGATCGAGGAGCGGTCCCCAGACGAGATCGCGGGTTATCGCGATATGCGTTGGGCACCGCCGGGAACGCACATCGCCAATCCGGTATTCGACGTGACACCGGCGGACCTGGTGACCGCATTGATCACGGAACAGGGGGTCATGCGATCGCCCGATCGCGCGACCCTGCAGAAACTGGCTGAAATGTAGCCGGTCGAAAAGCGGCGCCTGGCGGGCCGCTCAGATGGTCAGGCCGCCGCTGACTTCGATCACGGCGCCATTGATGTAGCTGGCTTCATCCGATGCCAGAAAGGCAAAGGTATTGGCGATTTCTTCAGGCCTGCCCAGACGGCCCATCGGCACGCGTTCTTCCAGCGCGCCGATGACTTTTTCCGGAATGGAACCGAGGATGCTGGTGGCGATGAATCCCGGACACACGGCATTGGCACGGATGCCCTTGCGGCCCAGTTCGCGTGCCCAGGTCTTGACCATGCCGATCACGCCGAACTTGCTGGCCGCGTAATTGGTCTGGCCGAAGTTGCCGTGCAGGCCGACGATCGATGAAGCATTCAGGATCACCCCGGATTGCTGCTCGAGCATCTTGTTGACCACGGCGCGGGTGCAGTTGTAGACACCCTTCAGGTTGATGTCGATGACACTGTCAAACTGGTCTTCGGTCATGTTCTTCAGCTGCGCATCGGCCACGATACCGGCGTTGTTGACCAGGCAGTCCACCCGGCCCCATTTGTCGACCGTGGCCTTGACCATGGCTTCCAGTGATTTCATGTCGCGCACGTCTGCGATCTGTCCCATGGCTTCGCCACCCGCTTCCTGGCATTTCCGGACCGTCTCATCGATCCAGTCCTGCTTGATGTCGCAAACCAGGACTTTGGCCCCTTCGCTGGCAAACTTGATGGCAGTGGCTTGCCCAATGCCCCGTCCGGCGCCCGTAATAATGGCTACTTTGTCTTTAAGTCGCATGCGTCGCCTTTTAATGGTTACCTGCCCATAACGGCAGTTGCGGCGCACAATTTAGCCCATTTTGGCGCAACGCACAACGATTGTACGATTTTGAAATAACGAATTGATTTATTTAATTATTTTTCAGATGAAAGGCCGGTTTTTCAGCCTCCAGTAATCAATGTCGCAGCGCGTGCAATATGGCCGAGATTAATATAAATAATTGATTATATTGATATTTCTACCGGCGTGCCGACTGAAACCTGTGCAAACAGGTCCATGATGTCCCGATTTCGCATGCGGATACACCCGATCGAGCCTGGCACGCCCATGGGCACCGAGTCCGGACTGCCATGGATATAGATATAACGCCGCATCGTATCCACGTCACCCAGCCGGTTATGCCCCGGTTCACACCCCGACAACCACAGGATCCGGGTCAGGATCCAGTCGCGACCGGGGAACTCTGCACCCAGTTCCGGGGTATAGATTTCCCCGGTCGGCCGACGGCCGACAAATACCGCGTTCTCGGGCTGACCCGCACCGATTCTTGCCCGCACGATATGACGCCCCAGCGGGGTGCAGTAACTGCCCTTGGCCTGGCCGTGGCCCTTGCTTGAGGTGGAAACGGCGTAACGCTGCAGAACAACACCTTTATTGTCTTTTAAATCAAGAGATTGACGGCCTATATTAATGTCAATTTTCACGTTTTTCCCCGCCGCTGGGCGAAAAATTTCTGCAATTGCTCGACCGCCGCATCAGCCAGCACCCCACCGCTGACTACGGCATGATGGTTCAATTTCGACTGCGCAAACAGGTCGACGACACTGCCACAGGCACCGGTTTTGGGGTCGCGGGCACCGAACACCACCCGCCGGATGCGTGCATGCATGATCGCCCCGGCACACATGACGCAGGGTTCCAGCGTCACGTACAGCTCACAGTCGGCAAGCCGGTAATTGTCCAGGAACTCGCTGGCTGCGCGCATGGCCATGATCTCGGCGTGTGCGGTGGGGTCCGCCCGCGCAATCGGCTGGTTGTAGCCATGACCAATGATCGCGCCGTCCTTGACCACGACAGCGCCGACCGGGACCTCCCCGGCAGCGGCTGCCTGTGCGGCCAGCTCCAGCGCCGCCTGCATGTAGGCGTCGTCCGTCATCCGCGCGCTGCCCGGCGATGTCCGCGACTCCCGTCCAAGGTCAGCACCCCTTGCTGAACGCCTGCATGTAGCGCTCCGGCTTAAACCCGATCAGCAGGCGGTCCCCAAGGTCCAGCACGGGCCGCTTGATCATCGATGGCTGTGCCAGCATCAGCGCCATCGCCTTGCGTGCATCCAGCCCCTCCCGATCAGCCTGCGGCAACTTTCTGAACGTGGTGCCGGCGCGGTTCAGCACAGCATCCCAGCCCGACTCGGCGCACCATCGTTCCAGTTGCACGCGTTCGATGCCCGCCACCTTGTAATCATGAAATGCGTACGCGATGTCATGATCATCCAGCCATGCACGCGCCTTCCTGATGGTGTCGCAATTGCGAATGCCGTACATCGTGATAGTCACAGGCAGACCCCCTTCGGCGCCACGACAGTCCGTGCTACTCCCATTCGATCGTGGCCGGCGGTTTTCCCGAAATGTCGTAGACCACGCGGTTGATGCCACGCACTTCGTTGATGATACGGCTCGAAACCTTGGCCAGCAGGCTGTACGGCAATTCCGCCCAGTGCGCCGTCATGAAATCCGTAGTCTGCACGGCGCGCAAGGCGACGACATATTCGTAAGTGCGGCCGTCACCCATGACGCCGACCGACTTCACCGGCAGAAAGACCGCGAACGCCTGCGCCGTGCGCTCGTACCAGCCCGATGCGCGTAATTCCTCGATGAAGATCGCATCGGCTTCGCGCAGCATGTCGGCATGCGCCGTCTTGACTTCGCCCAGGATGCGCACACCGAGCCCCGGTCCCGGGAACGGGTGGCGAAACACCATGTCGTGGGGCAATCCAAGTGCCAGGCCCAGTTCACGCACTTCGTCCTTGAACAGTTCGCGCAGCGGTTCCAGCAGCTTCAAATGCAGCGTGTCCGGCAGACCACCGACATTGTGATGCGATTTGATCGTGTGCGCCTTCTTGGTTTTCGCACCCGCTGATTCAATGACATCGGGGTAGATCGTGCCCTGCGCCAGCCATTTCACCTTCGGCAGCTTCGCTGACTCCGCCTGGAATACCTCGATGAATTCCCGGCCGATGATTTTGCGCTTCTGCTCCGGATCCGTGACGCCGGCCAGGTGGCCCATGAACTGGGCGCGCGCATCGACATGGATGACCTTGACCCCGAGATTGCGTGCAAACGTCTCCATGACCTGCTCGGCCTCGTTCAGTCGCAGCAGCCCGTTGTCGACGAACACACAGGTCAGCTGATCGCCGATCGCCCGGTGGATCAGCGCCGCAGCGACTGAAGAATCAACACCGCCCGACAAGCCGAGCACGACCTCTTCCCTGCCCACATCACCCTGTATCCGCGCAATGGCTTCATCTACATAGCCGGGCATGCTCCAGTCGCCGGCGAGCCTGCAGATTCCACGCACGAAGCGTTCAATCAGGGCTTTGCCCTGCAGGGTATGCGTCACCTCCGGATGAAACTGCACGCCGTAGAAATGGCGCGTTTCATCGGCCATGCCGGCGATGGGACAGGTTGCGTTGCTCGCCATCAGCTTGAACCCGGGAGGCAGCTCGATCACCTTGTCGCCATGACTCATCCACACGTCGAGCATGCCATGGCCGTCCGGCGTGGTGCGATCCTGGATGTCTTTCAGCAACGCCGTATGCCCGCGCGCGCGCACCTCGGCGTAACCGAACTCGCGGACCTGGCCCATTTCCACCTTGCCGCCGAGCTGCCCGGCCATGGTCTGCATGCCGTAGCAGATACCGAGCACCGGTACGCCCAGTTCAAAAACCACTGCCGGCGCGCGCGGCGTGCTGTCTTCCCAGACCGATGACGGTCCGCCCGACAGGATTACGCCACTGGGTTTGAACTCACGAATGAACGCATCGGTAACGTCGTGCGGATGCAGTTCGCAATAAACATGCAATTCGCGCACCCGGCGTGCGATCAACTGGGTATATTGCGAACCAAAATCGAGTATCAGTATTTTTTCGTGATGCACGTACAGACCGGTCGGGCTTATTTGCGGGCACCGGCGCACGGTGCACCGGCGGTCGGGTTATTCGGAACGGTAATTGGGCGCTTCCTTGACAATCTGCACATCATGGACATGCGACTCACGCACGCCCGCGGTCGTGATCTCAACAAATTCGGCGTCACGGCGCACCGCATCGATGCTGTCGCAACCGAGGTAACCCATGCTGGCGCGCAGGCCGCCCATCAACTGGTGTATCAGCGGTGCGACGCCACCTTTGTACGGCACGCGCCCTTCGACCCCTTCCGGTACCAGTTTTTCGGTATCGAGTTCGTCGAGTTCCTGGAAATACCGGTCCGCCGATCCCTGTTGCATCGCCCCCAGCGAACCCATGCCGCGGTACGACTTGTAGGAACGTCCCTGAAAGAGCTCGGTTTCGCCCGGTGACTCCTCGGTGCCGCCGAACAGGCTCCCGACCATGACCGTATGCGCTCCGGCCGCTATGGCCTTGGCGATGTCGCCGGAATAGCGTATGCCGCCATCCGCGATCAACGGCACGTCGGTTTTCTGCAGCGCTTTCGCCACATTCGCCACAGCCGATATCTGCGGCACTCCGACACCCGCGACGATGCGCGTGGTGCAAATCGAACCCGGACCGATACCGACCTTGACGCCATCGGCACCATGGTCAACCAGCGCCTTGGCAGCGGCAGCGGTCGCGATGTTGCCGCCGATGACCTGCAGTTTGGGATAGGTCCGCTTGAGCCAGCGCACACGCTTAAGTACGCCCTCCGAGTGACCGTGTGCGGTATCGACGATCACGACGTCGACGCCGGCCTCGACCAGCGCCGCAGCGCGCTCTTCCGTGCCCTCGCCCACGCCAACCGCGGCGCCGACGCGCAGTCGCCCCAGCTTGTCCTTACAGGCATTCGGATGCTCGGAGGACTTGAGTATGTCCTTTACCGTGACCAGACCGCGCAGTTCGAAATTCTTGTTCACCACCAGCACACGCTCCAGACGGTGCTTGTGCATCAGCGCCCGCGCTTCTTCGCGACTGGCACCTTCACGCACGGTGATCAGCCGCGCACGCGGCGTCATGATGTTCTTCACCGGCTGGTTCAGCTTGCTTTCGAAACGCAGGTCGCGGTTGGTGACGATACCGATGACCTGACCGTCGGCTTCAACCACCGGCAGTCCGGATATCCGATACTGCTGTGTCAGGGCCAGGACATCCTTGACGGTCATGTCCTTGCTGATGGTGATCGGATCCTTGACGATGCCGCTTTCGAAACGCTTGACCTTGGTAACTTCGATGGCCTGCGCTTTGGGCGTCATGTTCTTGTGCACGATGCCGATACCGCCCTCCTGGGCGATGGCAATCGCCAGACGGGATTCGGTCACGGTATCCATCGCCGCAGACAACAGGGGGATGTTCAGGGATATGCCGCGCGTAAGCTTGGTCTTGAGGCTGACTTCCCGCGGCAGGATTGCGGAATGTGCCGGAACCAGCAGCACATCGTCGAAAGTCAGGGCTTTCTGCACCACGCGCATGAGGAGCGTCCTTCGCAAAGCGCGAATTATAGGCGCTGGACCGTAAACGGTAAACTGATCAAGGCGTTATTCCATTGACGGCGGCGCGCAAACTGGCTATTTTCAGGCCAGTCGCGGCTTTGTGTGCCACGGGCTGCCACGTTACCAACAAAGATCAGGCGCTGACCATGAAAAACCTGCTCCTCAGTCTGGCCATGACGCTGCTGCCGCTGACCGCACATGCCCAGATTATGAAATGCATCGGCGCCAACGGTCGGGTGGAATTTGCGGCGTCATGCCCGCCGGGCACCAAAGCCCAGTCCACCGGCATCCCGAACAATCCGGGTACCGCCCCCGCCTCGCCGCAGAAATCACTGGCCGACCGCGACGCCGAGTTTCGCAAACGTCAGATCGAGCAGCAGGATTCGGCGAAGAAAGCCGAAGAAAAGGCGCAGGAAAAAGCCGACCTCAAACAGAACTGCGAAAGCGCACAGGGTTACCTGAAAGGCCTGCAGTCCGGCGCAAGAGCCGCCAAGACCGATCCTGCAACCGGCGAGCGTGTGTTTCTCGAGGATGCCGAGCGCGCGGCGGAGATCGCACGGGCACAACGCGCAGTCGAAACGAACTGCAAATAAGTCGCGTCATCGCGAATCCAGGCGCGCCCTGCGGGCGGCCTGCGGATCCACCCTCAATTTCCGGTAGATTTCCACCCGGTCCCCCGGTTGCAACAGCGTATCTGCCGGCCTGACGCGGCCGTAAACTCCGGTCAATGCTGACGCCGGGTCGATTTCCGGAAACTGCTGCAGCAGGCCGGAACGCTGCACAGCCATCGCAATAGTGGCGCCCGCCGGCAGTTCCACTTCGCAGACGACCTGCCGGTCAGGCAAGGCATAGATCACGGACACCTTCATCGCCTGCCGTACAAACGCTCAGCGCGCTTCAGAAAAGCGTCTACCATGGTTCCCGCGATGTAACCGAATACCGGGCCAACGAGCTTCTCCAGCAGAACACTGGAAAATTCATACTTGAGGCGAAAATCGATTTTGCAACCATTCTCACCAAGTGGCGAAAACCGCCATTCGCCGTCGAGTTCGCGAAACGGCCCTTCAATGAGATGCATGGTCATGCGCTGCGGAAACTCTTTCCGGTTCTCAGTGGAAAAACTCTGGCGGATGCCCCGATAACGGATGTTGAGCGTGGCTCGAGTAACCGACGAATCCCGAGAACTGACCGTCGTCGAGCCACACCAGGGCAGGAATTCGGGATATTGCTCGACCGCATCGACCAGTTCGAACATCTGCTCGGCGCGATAGTGCACCAGCGCCGACCGGGATACGCTGGCCATCAGAAAGCCGGGCGCGGAGTTGCCCCCGCCCCGGTTAGAATAGGGCTTACCAATATTTGACAGCGCAATGAGTATCGTTCA
>JBFKCU010000089.1:0-8878 GCA_041620115.1 Burkholderiales bacterium
CCAGCACGTTTCCGGTTTGATCTATGCCGGCAGCGCAATCGGCGCGGTGTTCGCCGGCGACCTGATTACGCTGTTCGTGTACTGGGAACTGACGGCGGTGTCCTCAGTGATGCTGATCTGGGCGCGACGCACCCAGCGTGCTTATGCCGCAGGCCTGAGATACCTGATCGTGCAGGTGCTGTCGGGCGTGGTGCTGATGGTGGGCATCGTTTTTTACCAGCAGCAGACCGGATCAATCGGCTTCGGACATATCGGCATCGACACCCCGGCGGGACTGCTGATGCTGTTCGCGATCGGCATCAAATGCGCGTTTCCGCTGCTGCACAACTGGTTGCAGGATGCCTATCCGGAGGCCACGGTCACCGGCACCGTGTTTCTGTCGGCGTTCACTACCAAGCTGGCGGTCTACGCGCTGGCCCGGGGCTATGCCGGCACGGAGGCGCTGATCTGGATCGGCGCGCTGATGACGGCGTTCCCCATTTTCTACGCGGTCATTGAAAATGACCTGAGACGGGTGCTGGCCTACAGCCTGAACAACCAGCTCGGATTCATGGTGGTCGGTGTGGGGATCGGCACGGAAATGGCTTTGAACGGTACTGCCGCGCATGCGTTCTCCCATATTCTGTACAAGGCCCTGTTGTTCATGTCCATGGGTGCGGTGTTGTTGCGCGCGGGCACCGTCAACGGCTCGCAACTGGGCGGGCTTTACAAATCAATGCCGTGGACCACCGGTTTTTGCATCGTGGGTGCTGCGTCGATCTCGTCTTTTCCGCTGTTCAGCGGTTTCATCAGCAAGTCCATGATCATCACGGCGGTGGCGGGCGAGGGGTATCTGTGGGTGTGGCTGGTGCTGCTGTTTGCATCGGCAGGGGTGTTTCATCATTCCGGGATCAAGATTCCCTACTTTGCTTTTTTCGGCCATGACTCGGGAATACGCTGCAAGGAAGCACCGGCAAACATGCTGATTGCCATGGGAATCACGGCATTTCTGTGCGTGGGCATCGGCGTTTACCCCGATGCGTTGTATGCGATCCTGCCTTATACCGTCGATTATCAGCCTTACAGCACAGTGCACGTCGTGACCCAGCTCCAGTTGCTGATGTTTTCGGCGCTTGCGTTTTCCGTCCTCATGCGCACCGGCATCTATCCCCCGGAATTGCGTTCCGTCAATCTCGATTCGGACTGGACCTATCGGCGCCTGGGTCCCCGGCTGATCGGGGCGGTCGGTAGCGTGATCGCCTGCGCGATGGAGGGGTTCCAGCGCTGGCTGGGCCGCAGCGTTCAGAGCTATGGTGGCCTGCTCGCACAATGGTGTGGTCCTGCCCGGGGCAGCCTGTGGCCCACCGGCAGCATGGCGTTCTGGGTCATGGTGCTGCTGCTGGCCTACCTGTTGCTGTATTTCCTGTAATCGCCGCGACGGTTGATCCGGACCCGCGGCGATCCTGGCCGGCGTCAGTTTTTCGTAAGGGCGTTTGTGCTAGGGTTGATGTCCTGAACAGGGAGTGAAGCAGACTTGCAATTGTAGGCATCCGAGGCTACGATGGTTTCGTCCGTAATATGGCGTTGCACATGGCGAAATTTTCATCGGTTGCCTTGCTGCATTCCCAAAATTTGTGACGGGGTTGCGCGAAAAAGAACAGCAACGCGCTCGCGGGATTCCGTTTTGATTCCACGTAGTCATCGTCTTTTTTTTGGAGGAGCAAAATGGTTACTAAACAAGAGGTTAAGCCTGCTGAAGCCAGCCCGGCCCGGCGCAAGTTTCTGACCGGAGCTGCAGCGGCCACCACCGGTGCGGCGATTGCCGGTTTCCCGATGATCTCGGTGGCGCAATCCCCCGTGGTCGTCAAGATGCAGGGTGCCTGGGGTGCGACCGACATTTTCAACGAGATGGCGACCGAGTTCGTCACCCGCGTCAATGAAATGGCGGGCGGCCGGATGAAAGTGGATTATCTGGTCGGCGGCGCCGTGGTGAAGCCCTTCGAAGTCACCGATGCGGTGAGCAAGGGCGTACTCGACGCCGGCCATACCGTGCCGGTGTACTGGTACGGTAAATCGAAAGTGGCCTCGCTGTTCGGTTCCGGACCGATCAATGGTTGCGATGCGCCGCAGACGCTGGCGTGGATTTATCGTGGCGGCGGTCTCGCCCTGTATCAGGAACTGCTGCAGAAGCTCGGCCTGAATTATGTCGGCTTCTTTGCGATGCCGATGCCGACCCAGCCACTGGGCTGGTTCAAGAAGCCGATCACCGATGCCAAGCAGCTGCAGGGCCTGAAGTACCGCACCGTGGGTCTGGCCGCTGACCTGTTCCAGCAGATGGGGGCGAAAGTGACCCAGCTGCCGGGCGGCGAGATCATCCCCGCGCTGGAGCGCGGCGTGATCGATGCGTTCGAGTTCAACAACCCGACCTCGGACATGCGCTTCGGCGCGCAGGACGTGATCAAGAACTACCAGATGGGCAGCTTCCATCAGGCGATGGAGTTCTTTGAGATCTGCATCAACAAGAAAAAATGGGATTCGATGGGCAAGGATCTGCAGGCGATCTGGCGCTATGGCGTCGAGGCGGCATCGCAGTCGAACTACTGGACGGCGATGGACAACTACTCGCGCGATCTGCAGGTGCTGAAGGACAAGCACAAGGTCAATGTTACGCGCACGCCGAAGTCGATCTTCCAGGCCCAGCTTGCGGCCTGGGACGTTCTCAACAAGAAACTGTCCGATGAAGATCCGTTCTTCAAGAAAGTGGTTGAATCGCAACTCGCGTGGGCCAAGCGCGTCGCCTACTACCACTTCCTCAACGATGCCGATTACCGGCTGGGCTATGAGCACATCTTCAAGACCAAGATCCCTTCCTGAGTTGAATTGAGATCGTGAGCAATCGGGGCGACGCCATCCGGTGTCGCCCTATTTTTTTGTGATCGGGAATCCTGAGCCATGATTAACCGGTTTATTTACGGCATCGACCAGCTGAGCAAGACGGTCGGCCACGCCTTCGCCTGGTGCATCATCATTCTCACGCTGGGCACCTCATACGAGGTGTTCGTGCGCTATGTGCTGAATGACCCCACCAGTTGGGCGTTCGATTTCAGTTACATCATGTATGGCGGGTTGTTCTTCATGGCCGGCGCATACTGCCTGTCGCGCGACGGCCATGTGCGCGGGGATTTCCTTTACCGCATGTGGCGTCCGCGCACGCAGGCCATCGTGGAGCTTTCCCTGTATGTGCTGTTCTTTTTTCCCGGCGTGCTGGCACTGGTGATCGCCGGCTGGCAGTACGGATTCGATTCTTTCAAAATCCGCGAGGTCAGCGTGAACAGCCCGGCTGGTATCCCGATCTGGCAGTTGAAGCTGCTGATACCCTTCGGCGCCGGGCTGCTCGCGCTGCAGGGGCTGGCCGAGGTGCTGCGCTGCATACAGTGCATCCAGGACAATTGCTGGCCGCAGCGGTTGCATGACGTCGAGGAACTAGAGAGCGTGCTGGCGCAACAGCATGCGAAGACAGCATCCACCAGCCAGGGAGACGCGAAATGAGCGATCCGGTCCTCGCCCTGGTGATGCTGGGGCTGTTCATTTTCGTGATCCTGCTCGGTTTCCCGATCGCGTTTACGCTGATGGGCATGGGCGTCTGCTTTGGCTATTACGCCTACTATCAGCCGGGACAGGAGTTTTTCGACAGCCGGCTCTTTTACCTGCTGACCCAGAACACCTGGAGCATCATGAGCAGCGACGTGCTGGTCGCGGTCCCGCTGTTCCTGTTCATGGGTTATGTCATTGAACGATCCAACATTCTCGACCGGCTGTTCTACAGCCTGCAGGTCGCGCTGCGCCACGTGCCCGGTTCAATGGCGGTGGCGGCGCTGGCGACCTGTGCGATGTTCGCCACGGCTACCGGTATCGTCGGCGCGGTGGTGACGCTGATGGGCCTGCTGGCATTGCCGGCCATGCTCAAGGCGGGCTACGACCAGAAATTGTCCACGGGCGTCATCTGTGCCGGCGGCACACTGGGTATCCTGATACCGCCGTCGATCATGCTGATCGTGTATTCGGCGGCGTCCTCGGTTTCGGTCGTGCGCCTGTACGCGGCCGCGCTGATTCCGGGCTTCGTGCTGGCAGGATTGTATGTGACTTATGTGATTGCGCGCGTGGTCATCAATCCCAAACTCGCGCCCAAGCTGCCGAAGGAAGAAAGCAATGTGTCGTGGGGCAAGGCGCTGTTGCTGCTGTTGCAGGCTTTTGTGCCCCTTGCCGTGCTGATCCTGTCAGTGCTCGGTTCGATCCTCGGTGGTCTGGCGACGCCGACCGAAGCCGCTGCGGTCGGTGCCTTTGGCAGCCTGGTGCTCGCTGCGGCCTACCGTGCGCTGACCTGGGGGCGGCTGCAGGAGGCGGTGTACCTGACCGCGCGCACCTCGGCGATGGTGTGTTTCCTGTTCGTCGGTTCGTGGACGTTCTCGTCGGTGTTTTCGTACCTGGGCGGCGAAGGCCTGATCAAGGAATTCGTGCTCGGCATGGATCTGAATCCGGTCACCTTCCTGATCCTCTCGCAGGTCATCATTTTCCTGCTGGGCTGGCCGCTGGAGTGGACCGAGATCATCATCATTTTCGTGCCGATATTCCTGCCGCTGCTGCCGCATTTCAACGTTGATCCCATGGCGTTCGGCATCCTGATCGCGCTTAATCTGCAGACCTCGTTCCTGACGCCACCCATGGCCATGTCGGCGTATTACCTGAAAGGCATCGCGCCGGCCTCCGTGGAGTTGTGGACCATATTCAAGGGCTGTTTCCCGTTCCTTGCGATGGTGATCATGACCATGGTCCTGGTTTACGTGTTCCCGGAACTGATGTTCTGGCTGCCCAACCTGATTTACGGCGGTTGATCCGCACATGGACGCTTCCCGGCTCAACTGGTTATCCGCAACGGATGCAGCACGCGCAATCCGTGAAGGTGCGGTGCGGTCCGAGGAACTGACCGAGTCGTGTCTGGCGCGCGTGCGCGAGGTGGACGGGCAGGTGCAGGCGTGGGCTTTCCTGGATCCCGAGCATGCGCTGGTGCAGGCGCGGGCGCGTGACGCCGATCGTGCCGAGGGTCGTCCGGTGGGACCGCTGCATGGCGTTCCGGTCGGCATCAAGGACATCATCGATACCGGCGACATGCCAACCGAGGACGGCAGCGCGCTGCATGCCGGTCGCACGCCTGCGCACGATGCCGCTGTGGTAAGGATGCTGCGTGAGGCCGGTGCCGTGATCATGGGCAAGACCGTGACCACCGAGTTTGCGACCTACACGCCGGCAAAGACACACAATCCGCACAACCCGGCACACACCCCCGGTGGTTCTTCCAGCGGTTCTGCGGCTGCTGTCGCTGCCGGGATGTTGCCGCTGGCAATCGGCAGCCAGACCAACGGCAGCGTGATCCGCCCGGCTGCATTCTGCGGGGTTTATGGATTCAAGCCCACTCATGGTCTGATTCCGCGCAGTGGAGTGCTCAAACTGTCGCGCACGCTGGACCAGATGGGCGTATTTGCGCGCACGCTGGACGACGTCGCGCTGATCGCCGAACAGCTGGTCGGACATGATCCGCTGGATCCCGACACCCAAACCCGCGCACGGATTCCATTTGTAGCAACGGCAGCGGAGGAGCCGCCGCTGCCGCCATTGCTGGCGTTTGTCAAAGGCCCGGTGTGGGATCGTGCCGATGAAGAAACCAGGGAAGCCTTTGCCGAACTGGTTGCCGCGCTCGGTGATCGCGTCGTCGAAGTCGAATTGCCGGGCATGGTCAGCCAGGCGCTCGACTGGCACCGCACCATCATGGAAGCTGAGATGGCCGCGAACCTCGATCGCGAATGGGAAAAGGCCAACGACCGCCTGACGCCGGCGCTGCGCGAGCAACTGGCGCGCGGGCGCGCGGTCACCGCCCTTGATTATCAACGTGCGTGCGCGCGCATTCCGCTGATCAATGAGGGCTTTAGCGAAATTTTCGAGCGCTGCGCCGCGATCATCACGCCGGCGACCCTGGGTACGGCGCCAAAATTTGAGGAATCCACCGGTGATCCGGCGTTTTGTACCCTATGGACATTGTGCGGCATGCCGGCGCTTAATCTGCCGCTGATGCGCGGCGGGAACGGCTTGCCGCTGGGGGTGCAACTGGTGGGCAGCAGACACGATGACGCGCGCCTGCTGCGCACGGCGCGGTGGCTGGTCGCGCAGGTTGCCACAGACTGAACCGATTACGAGGAGATTTAGATGGCATTCAAGATTCTGGCCAGTATTATCGCGGCGGCCATGATGCTTCTTTTCATGGGGCCGGTCGTCGTCAAACTCAAGGATTTTGCGCTTGGCGGCGTGGTGCTGATCGGTGTCGCGATGATGGCCACCGACATGTGGAACGCGCTGCAGTCGAAGGACGACTGAGCAGGGCGGCGGAGTCTGCGGCTGCCGCGCAACGCGCACCGCACCGCCGCGGCATGCGATGCCGCGTAGCATCCATTCCGGCCCGGCGGACCCGGATACCGCATTGAATTCCCGCAGCTGACGAACGAGGACCACCGATGAATGCAGCACGCAAGCCCCGGGTGCTGGTGACCCGCGAAGTATTTGATGAAACGCTGGACTATCTGCGCGAGCATTGCGAGGTACAGGCCAATCAGGACGACAAGCCTTATGCGCCGGAGGCGCTGGCCGCCGCAATGAAGGACCGTGACGGCCTGATGTGCTGCCTGACCGACAAGGTGGATGCGGCGCTGCTGGCGGCGGCGCCACACCTCAGGGCCGTGGCCAACATCGCCGTCGGTTACAACAATATTGATGTGCCGGCATGCACGGCGCGTGGCGTGATGGCGACCAATACCCCGGGTGTGCTCGACGACAGTACGGCCGATCTTGCCTGGGCACTGATGCTGGGCGCCGCGCGACGCATCACCGAAGTGGAGCGCCGCGTGCGTGCCGGCGAGTGGACGGGCTGGCAGCTCAAACAGTGGCTGGGCGTGGATGTGCACCATGCAACACTGGGCATCATCGGCATGGGCCGCATTGGCCAGGCGATCGCGCGGCGCGCGGCCGGGTTCGAGATGAAGGTGATTTACCACAACCGCAACCGCATTGCGCCCGAGCTCGAGCGCAAATGCAACGCCACCTATGCGTCTCTCGATGAACTGCTCAAGCAGGCGGATTTCGTGGTGCTGCAGATGCCCTATAACCCGCAGACACATCATCTGATCGGCGCCGACCAGTTGGCTAAAATGAAACGCTCGGCGATCCTGATCAACTCGACCCGCGGCGGCGTCGTGGACGACGCGGCGCTGGTGCGGGCGTTGCGGGACGGCACGATCCGCGGGGCGGGGCTCGATGTCTACGAGAACGAACCGAAGCTCAATCCGGAATTCCTCAAGCTCGACAATGTGGTGCTGGCGCCGCATGTCGGCAGTTCCACCGAGGCGACGCGCAAGGCCATGGCCATGCTGGCGGCGCAGAATCTCGTCGCCGCGCTGACCGGCGCCGTGCCGGCGAACCTGCTCAATCCCGAGGTGAAATCCGCGGGTAAGAAGTAAGTAGTTGATTTTATTGTATAAAATAACATGTTCCTGCGCCGACGCCTGGGTTGCAGCCCGCAGACGCTGATGATGGCGGCCTATTGATGGCGGCGTATTTCTCCCAGCTGTTCAACCTCATGGTCGAGGTCATGCTGCCGCTGGGGTTGCTGGTGGCGGTCGGCGGACTGTGGCCGCGATTCTTTCCCGACACGCCGGTGGACGGTGCGCGCACCCTGCTCAACCGCATGGTGATGTATCTGTTCCTGCCGAGCATTCTGTTCTCGGTCGCGTCATCGACGCCGGTTTCGGCGGCGCTGCTGTCGGTGCCGTTGCTGGTCGGCATCGGGTCGCTGGCGTCCGGGCTGATCCTCTACGGCGTGATGTACCGCACGCCGATCGGGCGCGGCCTGCCCGACCGCACGCGAGCGGTGCTCGTGGTCGGCGGCATGTTCGGCAACACCTTCAATATCGGCGTGCCCGTGCTGATTTTCTTCTTCGGCCGCGATGCGACGCGCTACGCAGTGTTCAACGACATGCTCATGACCATGCCGCTGGTGTGGAGCATCGGCGTGATGATCTGCACGCGGCTGGGGGCGCATGACGATGCGGGGCGCTCCTCGGTGTGGCGCATCATGCTGTCGATGCCGCCGATCTGGGCATTCATACTCGGCATCACGTCGCAGCAGCTCGGGCTGACGTATCAGCCGCTGGTCACCGCGACCTGGTTCATCGGGCAGGCGACCATTCCGGTGACCTTGTTCGTGCTCGGCATGACCATCCCGTGGCGCAACCTCACGCCGCGACCCGAAATCCTTTCCGCGGCGATGGTCAAGCTTCTCGTGACGCCGGTCATCGTCTGGCTGGCGGCGCGCGTGCTCTACGTGCCCATGGCGGAGGCGCAGTACGCTGCCGTGGTGGAGGCGGCTACGCCCGCGATGGTGACCACGCTGCTGCTCGCCGACCGTTTCCGGCTCGATGCGGCGGCCGCGGCGCTGCTGATCGGCTGGACCACCATACTGTTCTGGCTTACGCTGCCGCTGATCATGGCGCTGGGCCTGATCCGCTGACTTGAGGTTCGCGGCAAAACGTTTATTTCGAGGGTAACGCATCGTGAATATCGGATTCATCGGTCTGGGCGTGATGGGGCGGCACATGGCAGGGCATTTGCTTAAGGGCGGGCATGCGCTGGGCGTCTATGCGCGCCGCGCGGACAGCGCAGCACCGCTGGTCGCGGCGGGCGCGACGCGTTATGACACGCCCGCGGCGCTGGCTGCGGCCAGCGACGTGGTGTTCACCATCGTCACGGCATCCAGTGATTTCGAGCAGGTTACGCTCGGTGCCGACGGCCTGATCCA
>JBFKCU010000090.1:0-8875 GCA_041620115.1 Burkholderiales bacterium
ACTCGCCTTCAAATACGGTGGACGCCTTTCCGATGGCGCCGGCCGCGTCACCCTGCGTTTCCCAAGCAACACTCTTGGCATTCGGATCCCTGGCAACGGCGGCAAACTGCGCATATCCCTTGTCGTTGGAGTAACCCCAACCCGTGGCCTTGCGCGACCAGGTCACCTTCAGCACCTGCTTGGCCTTGAACGCAGCCCACGGTGTCTGCGCAACAACACCGACGCCGTACTTCAATGGCACGATCTGCAACACGCCATCGATGACCCGCGCTGCACGGTCATCAATCTGCTCGGGCGCAGCACCTTCCATCGGCTCACGCAGAATCGCACCGTACACCATTCCCGGCACCTGCACATCGATGCTGTACTGCGCGGACCCGTTGACCTTCCCCGCGACGTCTACACGCGGAAAATCCCTGCCGACCAGCCGGAAATCAGTCTTGTCTACCGGTGTCAGGGCGATTTCCGGTGCCTGCGGCGGCACCTTGGCAAATGCAGCGATCTCGCCGTACGAGAGTCGGCGGCCCGAGGCCCGGTGTATCGCGTAACCCGGCTCGCTGGCCACTTCGGCCAACGGCACGCCCCAGCGCTGCGCGGCATTGTCGAGCAGCACATAGCGAACCTGAGCACCGAACTGACGCAGCGGAGTGAAATAGCCGGTAACCGTTGCGCTGCCTGCGGTGTATTGCAGGAAGCGAAACGCCGGGTTGCCGTAGAGCTTGTCATTCGGAGGCGCGGCGACAATGCGCACTTTCGACCAGTCGGCATCCATCTCGTCGGCAATGATGACAGGCAACGCGGTGAGCGATCCCTGCCCCATTTCCGCGGCCGGCGACATGATCGCCACCGTCCCGTCGGTAAACACCGTGACGTAATGATTGACCCGCGCGCTGCCCGTGGCAGCCTCGGCAACACCTGCCACAAGGTTCTGCAAACCTGGCGCACCGGCTGCCACGCCGAAGGTCAGTCCGGCGGCACCGGTCATGAAACGGCGGCGGGATGCACTCGCCGGACGTGCCGCATTCCCGCGGGATTTTTTTGCGATGGCAGTCATGCGAACTCTCCTTTCGCTGCTCGCTCGATTGCGCGTGCGATGCGCACATAGGTGCCACAGCGGCAAATGTTCGGGCTCATGTATTCAACGATTTCCTCGCGCGTCGGCCGCGGATTCTGCCGCAGCAGTCCCGCAGCGCGCATGATCTGCCCCGACTGGCAGTAACCGCACTGCGGCACCTGCTCGGCCAGCCAGGCTTTCTGCAGCGGGTGACTGGTATCCGGCGACAGACCTTCAATGGTGGTGACCTGCTTGCCGGCCACATCCTTCAGCGCGTACAGGCAGGACTGCGTGGGCTCGCCATTCAGGTGCACAGTGCATGCGCCGCACTGGCCAACGCCGCAGCCGAACTTGGTACCGGTGAGTTTCAGGTCTTCGCGCAATACCCAGAGTAGCGGGGTATCGGGTGCTGCAGTGACAGTACGGCGCGTACCGTTGACAGTCAGCGCCACGGTGATGGTGTTGCTCATGTGCCTCCTCCTTGTGCGTAGCTGAGACGCGTCCTCGAGACATGCACGGTCTGGCGCCGCGCTGTTGAGAGAATTCTATTCCACTTGCGATTCGGCAGGCACAATGAATCCCGCACCCCGAAAAATATAAATAACCGGTTGTTTTTATTGGCTAAATTTTATCGCCCGCACGAAACAACCCGCGCGGCGCCCGGTGCAGCGGCTCGAAGCCATCGCGCGTGACGCGGATCAGTTCCCCCACCTGCACACCGGCGCGTTTCGACTCGTCGATCTCGGTGGTGATGACGTTGGGTTGCACCACCACGGTCATGTTTTCTTCCAGCGTCAGCGCGGGCAGGGGGCCTGACATGCGGCTCTTGGTGCCAATGATGGGCTGGAAATAGCCGCCGCCGAAACCGTGCATCAGGTCGTCGCATACGGTGTAGCCCTTGCGCTCAATGATACCGGTAGCGTCGAGGATTTCCTGCATGGTCGCGCCGTGGCGCACCACACCGGTGACCGCGTCGAACGCCGCTTCCGCAGTGGCATGCAGGTCGCGGTACAGCGGTGTCGGCTCGGCGTCAACGGTAAACGTGCGCAGCACCTGCCCGGCGTAATCCCACCAGAACGCCGACAGCTCGCAGAACACCACATCGCCCGCCTGCACCTTGCGCGGGGAATGATGCTGCGGCGGCACGAAGATATGCGGCTGCGCCATCGACGTGACGCCAACGTAATGGATCATGGTCGTGCCGCCGTGTTTGATATAGGCGCTTTCGACGATCGCGCCCAGTTCGCGCTCGGTCAGCCCCGGCCGGCATTCCGCCACCAGTGCGCGCAGCCCCGCGTCGGACAGCGCGGCGCCGATGCGCAGCCAGTCGATTTCCTCGTCCGACTTGACCATGCGCAGCCGCACATACTCGGCATCGAGCAGCACCAGCTCGAATTCAGCCTCGAGCTGCCGGCACTTGGACAGCACCAGCGGCCCGATGAGGCCGACGCGTTTCGCGCCGCGACGCTTGAGCTCGTCTATGGTTTTGCTGATGCCCTGATGTTCGCCCCAGCGCACATCGACGCCTTTGGCCAGCTTGCGGCCCAGCGGAAAATGGTTATACCACTCCATGTGCATGAGCAACTTCTCGCCCGGCTTGAAAATGACATAGGCTTCGACGGTGCCCGGCCAGCCGGTGACCCATTGCGGCGCATTGCCCGTGCGGTGATCCGTGACCACCAGCAGGTGATCGCAGCCGTGTCGGCCCATGACCTCACCCAGCGCCGCATGCCGCCGCGCATATTCAGCATCGGAAAACCGCGGGTAGTCCTGCGCCAGGATCGCCGTCAGCCGCGGCTCCAGCTTCAATTCATTGGTGGTTGCAGTGTTCACAGTCCCATCCCCTTTAATTGCGTCTCGTTATAGCGCGTGCCGGCACCGGCGCCCGGCCTGAACAGTTCCGACAACTCCGCCTGCGCCGCTTGCGGCAGTTCCAGGCGCACCGCGGCCGCGTTGAGGTCGACGTTGGCGGCGTGGTTGGTGCCCGGTATGGGCACGATGAAGTCACCCTGCGCCAGCACCCAGGCGATTGCAACCTGTGCCGGCGTGGCATCCAGCGATTTTGCGATCGCCTCCAGCCCCGCGACCAGCCGGAGATTCCTCGCCAGGTTGTCCGCGAGGAACCGCGGATGGCGGCGCCTGCGGTCGTTTTCCGGGATGTCGTCGACGCTCTGGATTTTCCCGGTGAGCAGACCGCGGCCCAGCGGCGCGTAGCCGATGAAGCCGATCCCCAGTTCGCGGCAGGCTGCCAGAATGCCGTCCTCCACGTCACGCGCCCACAGCGAATATTCCGTCTGCAGCACCGTCAGCGGATGTTCGGCATGCGCACGCCGCAGGGTCGCGGGACCCGCCTCGCACAGTCCGACATGACGCACCTTGCCCCGGCGCACCAGTTCACCCATCGCGCCGACGGTCTCCTCGATCGGCACCGCCGGATCCACGCGATGCAGATAATAAATGTCGATGACGTCCGTGCCCAGGTGTTGCAGGCTGGCATCGCAGCACTTCGTCAGATACTCCGGCCGGCCATTCGTGGCCTTCTTGCCGTCGGGCAGCGTGATATTGCCGAATTTCGATGTGACCAGCACCGCCTTGCGGCGTTTGCCCAGGGCGCGGCCGAGCAGCACCTCGTGCCGTCCGTTCCAGTAATCGTCACCGCTGTCGAAATGGTTGATTCCCAGGTCCAGTGCGCGGGCGATGGCGGCATTGAAGTCCGCTTCCAGCGGGGTGTCGTATTGCACCGGAGTCGCGCCCCGGCCCATGCCGATGGCCGAAACCTCGGGGCCGTTGCGGCCCAAACAGCGGAATTCCATGCCTGCCCCTCAAATCGAATCACATTGCCGCCGAACAAAGAAAACGGGCGGCGCAATCCGCACCGCCCGCACGACATCATGCTGTACAGGCTTACTGCGGCTTGATGCCCGCAGCCTTGATGATGACTTTAGCGTCTTCGATTTCCTCGCGCACGAATTTCGCGAACTGCGCGGGATTCATGTCCATCGGGTCATTGCCCAGCGAAGCCAGCCTCTCCTTGACGCCCCGATCGTTCGCCGCGGTCTTGATCGCCGCTGCGATTCTGTTGATGATCGGCTGCGGCACGCCCTTCGGCGCCCACACGCCAAACCACAGCGAGAAGTCAAACTTGGGCACGCCCGATTCGGCGATGGTCGGCACGTTGGGCAGCACGCCGGAGCGCTTGATCGTGCTCACCGCCAGCGGACGCAAACGCTTGCCCTCGATGTGACCCATCGCCGCCGAGATCGGTGCGAAGTAGAAATCCACGCGACCGCCAACGATGTCAGCCAGCACCTCGCCCGAACCCTTGTACGGGATGTGGTTGAGCGTGACCTTGGTCGCGAGCTTGAATTTCTCCAGGTTCATGTGGGTGCCGCTGCCGACACCGGCCGACGCGAAATTGACCGAACCGGGCTTGGCCTTGGCCGTGTTGATCAGGTCCATCACCGACTTGTAGGCGGAGTTGTTGGGCGTCACCAGCACATTGGGCTGCATCGCCAGGGGGCCGATATCGACAAAATCGCTGGTCGCGTACGGCAGGTTGGCATACAGCAGATGGTTGGACGCATAGCCTGACGAATGCATGAGCAGGGTGTAGCCATCCGGCGTGGCGCGCGCTGCAACACCGGCCGCGAGCGTGCCGCCGGCGCCGCCGCGATTGTCGGCGAGCACGGTTTGGCCCCACAGCTCGGTCCATTTGTTGGTGTAGAGGCGGCCGACGATGTCGGTTGAGCTGCCCGGCGGGAACGCAATCATGAAGCGCACCGGCTTGGTCGGAAACTCGGCAGCGATGCCCTGCGTCGCAAACAACGCGGCAGCCGCCAGCGCAATACTGAAAATCTTTTTCATCCAGATCTCCTCATTGGTTATATGGCGCCTCTCCACCCTGTTGCGGCGGCGGAACCTTAACATTAGAACGGTAAGCACTGCGATGGTTCACACCCAGTGTAACCGTTCCAACGCAAAGTTTGAACCGCAGCGGAATACCGGATCAGGGCGCCAGCATGCGCTGACGCGCCTGTCCCGGACAAAAGCCGCCGCAGGTAAGGGCGTTACGACAAGCCGTCGCCGACGTCGACGTTTTCCGGTTTCAGTTCGATGCCGGAGGCCTTGGCCTGGAGCAACAGCAGTTGCGAGAAATCCTGGTCATACCCGTGACCGATCAGCGTCTGCACCAGATCGCGCGTGATTGCGGTGGTCGGCATCGGCACGCCGTAGGTGCGGCCCGCAGCCAGACCCAGATCAATATCCTTGCGCAGCAGTTCCGGCGTAAACGTGACATGAAAATCGAGGTTCGACAGCGCGGGCGTCTTGTACGCGGTGAACATCGAGCCCATCACGCTCTTGTTGAGGAAGTCGAGGAAGGCGTGGCGCTGCATGCCCGCTTTCTCCGCCAGCACCGTGATCTCGCACAGGTTCTGGATCACCACACCCAGCATCACGTTGTGGCAGATCTTGGCAATGCGCGACAACTCACCGTCGCCGACATAGGACACGCCGCGGCCGATGGCTTCGAGGTAGGGCTTCACCGCATCAAACGCATCCTGCGGACCGGAAGCGACCACGGTCAGCTTGCCCGCCTTGATCACCTTGGCATTGCCCGAAACCGGCGCGGCCAGCATCTTTACCTTCTTGTCGGACAGCTTGCCACGAATCTCGGCTGACTCCTCCAGCGAAATCGATGTGCTGTCGACGATGATTTTCGGCGCGCCGCCTTTGGACATCACACCATTCGCGCCGAACAGCACCTCTTTCACGTCCTTGCCGGTCGACACCATGGTAAACACGATGTCGCAGCCCGCGAGGTCGGTGAGATGGTCCACCACTTTGGCGCCCGATTTGGCGAGCGGCTCGGCCTTGGACTTCGTACGGTTCCACACTGAGATGTCGCAGCCGGCCTTGGCCAGACGCTCGGCCATCGCGTATCCCATGCGGCCGATGCCGATCCAGCCCAGTTTGTGTTGTTTCATGTTCGCCATTGCTTTCCTTTCATTTCATTTCATTTACCTACAGATTCGTTACGCCGCCGCGGCTCCGGTCAACGCTCGACCGGAAACCCCACCAGATTGCCCCATTCAGTCCATGAACCGTCGTAAACCCGCACCGAGGGATAGCCGAGTATCCGGCTCAACACGAAATACAGCACGGTCGCGCGGTGACTCATGCGGCAATAGGTAATGATGTTGCGATCCGCCGCGGCATCGCGCGTGGCCACCAGTTCACGCAATGCCTGCGCGCTCTTCAGCCGCTTGTCGTCCTCAAACAGATCCTCGAAATACAGATGCTGCGCGCCGGGGATGCGGCCATAGCGCAAAGCGCCGAAATCCTGGAACTGGGGCGCATTGACGCGTTCACCGCGATATTCCTCGGGCGAACGCCCGTCGAGAATCAAGGTATCGGCCTGGTCCAGCGCCGCGCGTACCGCATCGCGGCCGATGCGCATGCTTTCGTTGCGCGCCACCGGCCGGTACTGGGCCGGCTGCGCCGCGGGCGGCACCTCGGTCACCAGCGGCCGTCCCTCCGCCACCCAGCGCGCACGGCCGCCGTCCAGCACCGCCGCCTTGGCGTGGCCGCAGTAGGTCAGCACCCACCAGGCGTAAAAACCGAATTGCACGCCCTCACCGTAGAACACCACGGTCGTGTCAGGCGTGATGCCGGCTGCACCCATGCGGCGTGCGAACTCCTGCGGCGACGGGAATTCACGCTGGTGGGTATCCCACAGCATGTCTTTCCATTGCCAGCCGACGGCGCCCGGCACATGCCCGGCCCGGTACGCCTGCATCTGTTCCTGCCCGGTACCGGCGATTTCGATGAGCCTGACCCGGGGATCACCGGCATGTTCATGCAGCCAGGCAGAGGTTACCAGCACGTCGGACATCGCAGTCATCCTTCCCGGCGCTCAGGCGGACAGCGCCTGTTCCCAGTTGCGGGTTTCGATCACGTTCTTCACTTCGGCAAGGAAGGCCGCCGAATACGAGCCGTCGACCGCGCGATGGTCGAAACTCTGCGCCAGCACACCTACCGGCCGGATCGCGATCGAATCGCCGTCTTCACCCTCGATCACCACCGGCTTCTTGCGGATGCCGTCCGCGGACAGGATGGCGACCTGCGGCTGGTTGATGATGGGCGCGGTGATCACCGTGCCGAACGCGCCGTTGTTGGTAATGGTGTACGTGCCCTCGGTCATCTCATCCGGGCGCAGCTTGCCGGCACGCGCGCGCGTCGCAAGATCGTTGATCTCCTTCGCGATCTGCGGCAGCGACTTCGCCGGTACGTCCTTCACCACCGGAACGACGAGACCGTCGAAATTGAGATCCACGGCGATGCCGATGTTGATCCGGCGATGCAGCACGAGGCCATCGCCCTGCAGGCTGGCATTGAGCTTGGGAAACTTGCCCAGCGCGATCGACACCGCACGCACGATGAACGGCAGGTAGGTCAGCGAAAACCCTTCGCGTTTCTTCCACTCGGCACCCTGCGACTTGCGCGCCAGATCGACGCGCGAAAAATCCGCCTCGACCACCTGCAACACGTGGGGCGAAACGCTCCAGGATTTCGCCATGTTCTCGGCCACGCGCTTGCGCACGGCCGAAAACGGCACGGTCTGCCCCGCGGCGACCGGTGCCGGCGCCGGTGCCGGCGCAGACTTCGGCGCAGCCGCCGGACGCGCGTCCCGCCGGGCGATGAAATCAGTCACGTCCTCTCGGGTGATCCGTCCGTCGCGTCCGGTGCCGTTGATGTCCGCCGGGTTCAGATTGTGCTCGGCCACCAGACGCCGCACTACCGGCGACAGGCGGTCGGCGGCATTGACGCGCGGCAATGCCGAGGGTGCGCGCGCGGCTGCGGGCGCCGCGGCAACCACCGGTGCCGCTGCAGCCTGCACCGGCGCGGGGGCTGCCGCCTTCGCACCTCCACTTTCTTTAATGACCGCGAGGCGCGCGCCGACCTTGGCCACAACGCCTTCGGCAACCACGATCTCGGCGACGACGCCGGCCACCGGCGACGGAATCTCGGTGCTGACCTTGTCGGTTTCCACATCGAACAAGGTCTCGTCCGCCTTGACCGTATCGCCGGCCTTCTTGTACCACTTGGTCACGGTGCCCTCGGTCACGGTTTCACCGAGCTGCGGCATGATGATGTCCATCTATTACCCCCAAATGCCCTGAGCCACACAGATCACAGAGAAAAAAACCAGTCCCGACATTCGTTTTTTACCGATACTCACTCTGTATGCTCTGTGGCAAGGTTTCCGATGTTTAGTCAATCTTCTCGCTGATTTCGCGCACGATGCGCTCAACCGACGGAATCGTGTTGTCTTCGAGGCGGTCGGCAGAAGGCAGCGGGATGTGCGGCGTGGTGATGCGGATGATCGGACCGTCGAGTTCCCAGAAGCATTCGTCAGCGATGATCGACGCGATTTCTGCGCCCCAGCCGCACAGCCGCGGGTTCTCCTCGATGGTCACCAGCCGTCCGGTCAGCGCCACCTCGGCGAGAATGGTCGTCATGTCCAGCGGCACCAGCGAGCGCACATCGACCACGGTGCAGGAGATGCCGTGCTCCTTTTCGAGGATTTCCGCGGCAGCCAGCGCACGATGCACCATCAGGGCGAGTGCCACGATGGTGCAGTCCTTGCCCCGCCGCAACACGCGTGCCTTGCCCAGCTCGTCCACATACTCACCGTCCGGCACTTCGCCCTTCAGCGCGTACAGCGACTTCTGCTCGAAAAACATCACCGGGTTGGGATCGCGCACCGCAGCCGCGAGCAGGCCTTTGACATCGGCAGGAAACGCCGGTGCGACCACTTTC
>JBFKCU010000091.1:0-8867 GCA_041620115.1 Burkholderiales bacterium
CCCAAAATCCCCGTATTCAAGTTTCTGGTCGCGCTGACCGTAGGCGTGTTGGCCGGTTGCGCCACTGCGCCGGTCAATTACACCGCAGCCGATGCGCCTCAGGCGGTGCCCATCGTTCGCATGTCCGCACCGCGGCCGGTGATCGGGCTGGTCCTCGGGGCCGGCGGTTCGCGCGGCTTCGCGCACGTGGGCGTGCTCAAGGCCTTCGAGGCGGCGGGCATCGAGGCGGATGTGATCGTCGGCGTCAGTTCCGGCGCGGTGGTTTCCGCTTTGCACGCCGGCGGCATGCGCGCCGCGGCACTCGAATCTGCCGCGCTCGAAATCGAAGACAACGACCTGCTCGACTTCACGCTGTTCGGCCCCGGCATTATCGAGGGCGGGCGCCTGCAGGAATACGTCAACGAGATGCTGAACAACCGGCCGATCGAAGCGCTGATGAAACCATTCGCCGTGGTGGCCGCCGAGCGCGAAACCAGCCGCATGACCATATTCACGCGCGGCAATACCGGACTGGCAGTGCGTGCGTCCGCGAGCGTGCCGCGGCTGTTCTGGCCGGTGGTGATCCGCGGCACCGAATATGTCGATGGTGGTGTCGCCAGTCGCGTGCCGGCCTCCGTGGCGCGCGACATGGGCGCGGATATCGTGATTGCGGTTGACGTGTCCTGGCGCGGATCCGCTGATGCGCAGCAGGCCGACGTGGTCATACGCCCGCAGACGGTGCGTTCGCGCATTACCGATTTTTCGCACAAGCTTGCCAATCTCGCCGCGGGCGAGGACGCGGCGCGCGCCGTGGTGCCTCAGGTCAGGGAACTGATGGCACGGGTGGCCGCGGAGAAATCGCGGCCGCTGCAGGTGGGTGCCGTGCGCGTGCCCTAACGACATGTGAACGCCGACGCCGGCGCGGCCCGGCGTCTTGTTATCATGCCCTCGTTCCAACGAGGAGATTCATGATGACGGACCAACGGGCATTTGCCGGAATCAAAGTGCTGGACCTGACGCGCGTGCTGGCGGGGCCTTTTTGCGCCTACCAACTCGGCCTGCTCGGTGCGGAAGTGATCAAGATCGAACCGCCGGGCAAGGGGGAGACGGTGCGCTGGCGTACCGAGGCTGATCCGGCGTTCGGCCAGCAGGGCATGTCGCTGGGTTTCATGACCCAGTCGTCGAACAAGCGTTTTCTGTCGCTGGATCTGAACCAGCCCGCAGGGCGGGACGTGTTCCTGAAGCTCGCCGCAGAGTGCGATGTGGTGGTGCAAAACCTGCGCAGCGGTTCCGCGAAAAAGCGCGGCATCGATTACGAGGCGGTCAAAGCGGTCAACCCCGAAGTCATTTTCATGTCGATTACCGCGTATGGCGCAACCGGGCCCAAGCAGAGTCATCCGGCTTATGACAGCGTGATCCAGGCCTGGTCCGGTTTCATGAGTGTGACGGGCACCACCGACACCGGTCCGCTGAAGGCGGGGCCGCCTATCGTTGACTATTCCACCGGACTCGCAGCGGCGTACGCAGTATCGGCAGCGCTGTTCCAGAAGCAGCGCACCGGCAAAGGGCAGTACATCGACCTGTCGATGCTGGACACCAACCTGATCCTGATGGCGTCGACGGTGACGGCTTATCTGAACACCGGCGCTGCACCGAAGCAGGCCGGCAACGACGCGGCCAGCCGCGCGCCGGCCTCGACCACGTTCAATACCGCCGACGGGCTGATCGCCTTTGCGCTCAATGAAGAGCACCAGTTCCAGGGCATGCTCAAAGTGCTGGGGCTGACCGCGTTCAATGATGATGCGCGCTTTTCCACCGGCGCCGCGCGCCGCAACAACATTCCGGCCCTGCGCGCATTGATCCAGGAAAAGCTCATGGCGCGTCCTGCCGCGGAATGGGAGCCGCTGTTCAACGAGGCCGGCGCGCCCGCAGGCCGCGTGCGCACCGTGCCCGAATGCCTGGATGAAGCGCAGACGCGTTCGCGCAGCCTGTTTCATACCTTTCCGCCATCTGCGACCGGGCTCCAGAAGGAACTCAAAGTGCCGCTGTCACCGTTCAGCTTTGCGCACAATGGTCCGCGCGCCGATACGCCGCCGCGCCCGGTGGGGGCCGACAGCGAGAAGATTCTCGGCGAGCTCGGCTACGACGCCAAGGCCATCGCTGCGCTGCGCGCGCAACACGTGATCTAGCGCGGCGGACCGGCATGGATCCGCTGATCCTGTTGTTTGCGCTGGGCGTCGTTGCGCGGCTGGCGCGCTCCGACCTGCGTTTTCCCGAGCCGATCTATGAAGCATTGTCGATTTACCTGTTGCTGGCGATCGGGCTGAAGGGCGGGGTTGCGCTGTCGCAGGAATCGGTGATGAACGTGGCGTGGCCGGCGGTGGCCACGATTGCGCTGAGCTTTGCATTGCCCTTCGTGCTGTTTCCGGTGTTGCAGCGTCTGGTACGCCTGGTGCGCGCCGATGCCGCGAGCGTGGCTGCGCATTACGGTTCGGTGTCGGTGGTTACATTTGCCATTGCCGCGGCCTATGTCGATCGGCGCGGCATCCCGACCGAAAGTTTCATGCCGGTCTTGCTGGCATTGATGGAGGCGCCGGGCATCATCGCCGGCGTGATCCTGGCGCGGGTGGGTGGCGTCGGCGGTGCGCCCGTAATGCGCGAAGTGATGGTCAACAAGGGCATCGTGTTGCTCGCCGGCGGCATCGTTATCGGCGCGGTGATCGGCGCCGACGGATACGTGTCGCTGAAGCCGCTGTTCGGCGACCTGTTTCGCGGCGTGCTAGCGCTGTACCTGCTGGAGCTGGGCCTGGTTGTCGGCGGGCGTTTTCCCGACCTGCGGCGCGCCGGACACCGGCTGGTGATTTTCGCGCTCGCCGCGCCGGCGGTGCTGGGTGTCGCCGGTCTCGCCTGCGGCATCTGGGTGCTCGGATTGTCGTCCGGCGGCGCCACGCTGTTTGCGGTAATGCTGGCGAGTGCATCGTACATCGCCGCCCCCGCAGCCATGCGCATGGCGGTTCCGGAAGCCAATCCTGCGCTGGGCATTTCTGCGGCGCTGGCGGTGACATTTCCGTTTAACGTGTTCGTCAACATACCGCTGCTGACGATACTGGGGGGCGCATCATGAATACACAGACACACCGTCTCTGCCAGCTGACCATCATTGCGGAGTTTGTGCTCGAAGCGCGGCTGGTGGCGCTGCTCGGGCGACTCGGCGCCCACGGCTACACGGTGCACGAGGTGCGCGGCGGCAGTTTTTCCGCCGACGGCGCGCGCCATCGTGAGGGCGCCGGTGAAACCGATCGCACCATCGAGATGAAGGTCGTCTGCGAACGGGCGACGGCCGAGAAGATCGCGCATCAGGTGCTGGCTGAATTCGCGCAGCATTTTTCGGTGCGCGTCCTGCTGGCTGAAGTCGAGGTGTTTCGTCCGGGGAAATACTGATCGAGGCGCTACTCGCTGGGGGCGTGTATGGCCCGCAGGCGCGGCACGCGTTCCAGGCGCCAGTGCGCAATGGCGTGGGCCCAGAATGCCGCGGTGTCGTCCGCGGCGCAGTCAACGGCAATATCCTGTCCCAGGAACGCGAGCGCCGCATTCAGCATGGTCACCGGTGATGACTCGTCGACCGGCGGCGCCAGCGTCTGTTTGGAGAGTTTTTCACCGATGACATTGACGGCCACCGGCAGGTGGGCATAACGCGGTGCCGCCAGTCCGAGCAACTGCTGCAGGTACATCTGTCGCGGCGTTGAATCGAGCAGGTCGGCGCCGCGCACGATGTCGGTGATGCCCTGCGCGGCATCGTCCACCACCACCGCCAACTGATAGGCATAAAGGCCGTCGGCGCGTTTCAGCACAAAATCGCCGATCTGGCGTTCGATGTCATGGCTGAGTTTGCCCTGGATGGCATCGGTTAATCCGATTTTCGCGCCGCGGGTCAGCACGCGTTCGGCGCGCGCGGCGCGCCCCGCGAGCAAACCCTTGCGGCAGGTGCCCGGGTATACCGGGCCGTCGATGCCGTTTACCGCGGAATCAGCGATTTCACGGCGGCTGCAGGCGCAGGGGTAAACGAGATCTTTGGATTTCAGTTTTTCCAGCATGGCGCGGTAGGCGTCGTCGCGTGTGCTTTGGTAAAGCACGTCGCCATCCCAGGCCATGCCCAGCGCCTCCAGCGTGCGCAGGATCGCGTCGGCTGCGCCGTTCACGGACCGCGGCTGATCGAGATCCTCCATGCGGACCAGCCAGGTGCCGTTGTTTGCGCGCGCGTCGAGATAGCTGCCGACCGCCGCGACCAGCGAACCGAAATGCAGCGGTCCGGTGGGTGAGGGTGCGAAGCGGCCCCGGTATGGCGGCCGCGCCGACGGTTGCTGCGTGGACATACTAAAATACTACTCCAATACGACGGGTCTCCCCTATGTCTTTTTCGCCGCTGGTTGCCGATCGTTACGCCGAACGCCTCGCATTGCACACCTGGACGCTGGAATCGACGCCGTTTGTTGAGGCGCTGCGCATTGCACGCGATGCGGGCTGGAATGCCGTCGAAATCCGTCGCAGCGACGTGATGCAGTGTTATCAGGCAGGCATGAAGCGTGATGACGTGATTCGGCTGCTGCGCGAATCCGGCATCGCGGTCGCGACCCTGGGGACTGAATACGGCCTGCTGTTCGCGCAAGGCGATGAGCGTAAACGCCTGCTCACCGTACTCGAGGACACCTGCATCATCGCGAAAGCCGTGGATTGCAACATGATCATGACGGCCACCGGGCAGCACAACGGCAGCGTGCGCGAGGCCGCGGCCAATCTGCGCGCCGCTGCCGACATGGTGGCGGCGCACAGCCTGCGCATTGCCTGGGAATACAGCTCGGCGCACCAAGCGGTCAACCGGCTCGAGATTGCGCAGGAAATTCATGCCCTTGCGGATCATCCGGCCTGCGGCCTGCTGCTCGACGCCTATCACCTGGAGCGCAGCGGTGCCGGCGGGCGCGGTTTTGCCGCTGTGCCGGGTGAACATATCTTCGCATTTCAGTACAGCGACGTGCCGCGGACGGCGCCGCCCGGCATGCTGCGTCCGGCCGACCGGCTGGCGCCGGGCTTGGGCATCGTGCGCTGGTCCGAGGTGTTTGCGCTGCTCGCCGAAAAGAGTTATCAGGGTTATCTGAGTTACGAGGCGCCGAATCCGGAATTGTGGGCGCGTCCGGCGGCCGAGGTTGCGCGTGAAGGCGCCGATGCAACCCGCGCGTTGCTGCATCATGCGGCGTCATTGCCGGTGCGTTGAATAGATTCAGGAGATTCAGGCGTGAAAGGGGATGTGATATGAAAACCAGAGCCGCGGTCGCACACAAGGCCGGCGCACCGCTGACCATAGAAACCGTGGACCTCGACGGGCCGCGTGCCGGCGAAGTGCTGGTCGAAATCAAGGCCACCGGCATCTGTCATACCGATGAGTTCACGCGCTCGGGCGCCGATCCTGAAGGCCTGTTCCCGGCCATTCTCGGTCATGAAGGTGCCGGCGTGGTGGTCGATGTCGGACCGGGCGTGACCACGCTGAAAAAGGGCGACCACGTGATTCCGCTGTATACCCCGGAGTGTCGCCAGTGCGAATACTGCCTGAGCGGCAAGACCAACCTGTGCCAGGCGATCCGCGTGACCCAGGGACAGGGCGTGATGCCCGACGGCAGCAGCCGTTTTTCGGTGGGCGGCAAGAAGGTGTTTCATTACATGGGCACGTCGACCTTTGTCAATCACACCGTGGTGCCGGAAATCGCACTCGCCAAGATCCGCGAAGACGCGCCTTTCGACAAGGTGTGCTACATCGGCTGCGGCGTCACCACCGGTATCGGCGCGGTGATCAACACGGCGAAAGTCGAGCCGGGCGCGAATGTCGTGGTGTTCGGCTTGGGCGGCATCGGCCTCAACGTGATCCAGGGCGCACGGCTGGCCGGGGCCAACATGATCGTCGGCGTCGACATCAATCCGTCACGCAAAGTGTTGGCGGAGAAATTCGGCATGACCCATTTCGTCAATCCGAAAGAGGTGAAGGAAGACCTGGTGCCTTACCTGGTGAATCTCACCAAAGGCGGCGCCGACTACAGCTTCGAATGCATCGGCAATGTGGACGTGATGCGCCAGGCGCTGGAATGCTGCCACAAGGGCTGGGGCGTGTCGGTGATCATCGGCGTCGCGGGCGCGGGGCAGGAAATCAAAACGCGGCCGTTCCAGCTGGTCACCGGCCGCGTGTGGAAGGGCACGGCCTTCGGCGGGGCCAAAGGCCGGCGCGACGTGCCGAAAATCGTCGACTGGTACATGGATGGCAGGATCAACATCGACGACCTGATCACGCACACCTTGAAGCTGGATGACATCAACAACGGGTTTGACCTGATGCACTCCGGGGAGTCGATACGGAGTGTAGTGGTGTTTTAGAACGATTCGAGTCAGTGGCCATTGCCGAGAAGCGCAGGCTCCCGGCTGAAAAACCGGATAATAGCGGCGCTATCGTTTTGGTCGCTATTTTGGAATGCATGCATGGAAATCAAAGTCAATTTTCTCGACAAACTTCGTCTTGAAGCCAAGTTCGACGACTTCACGGTCGTGTCCGATCAACCTATTCGCTATAAGGGCGATGGCTCGGCACCTGGTCCGTTCGATTACTTTCTGGCTTCATCGGCTTTGTGTGCAGCTTACTTTGTGAAGTTGTACTGCGGAACGCGCAATATTCCCACCGACAACATCCGCCTGTCGCAGAACAACATTGTTGATCCGGAAAACCGCTACAAGCAGATTTTCAAGATTCAGGTCGAGTTGCCGGCGGATATTTCCGACAAAGACCGCCAGGGCATTTTGCGCTCCATCGACCGTTGTACGGTGAAAAAGGTCGTGCAAACCGGGCCTGAGTTTGTGATTGAAGAGGTGGAAAATCTGGATGCCAATGCGCAGGCCCTGCTGATGCTGAATCCGGTTGCAGAAGCGCGCACCTATATTGCGGGTAAGGATCTGCCGCTGGAGCAAACCATCGCCAATATGTCGGGAATTCTGGCGGGTTTGGGCATGAAAATTGAAATCGCCTCATGGCGCAATATTGTTCCCAATGTGTGGTCTCTGCATATCCGCGATGCGCACTCGCCGATGTGTTTTACCAATGGCAAGGGGGCGACCAAAGAAAGCGCGCTGGCATCGGCGTTGGGCGAGTTTATCGAGCGACTGAATTGCAATCATTTCTACAACGATCAGTTTTGGGGTGAGGATTTCGCCAACGCGGCGTTTGTGCACTACCCGAACGAGCGCTGGTTCCAGCCCGGCCCTGAAGATGCGCTGCCGGCTGAAATTCTCGACAAGCACTGTCTGAGGATTTACAACCCCGATGGCGAGCTACGTGGCTCGCATCTGTACGATACCAACTCCGGCAATATGCAGCGCGGCATCTGTTCGCTGCCGTATGTGCGCCAGTCGGACGGTGAGGTCGTGTATTTCCCGTCCAACCTGATCGACAACCTGTTCCTCAGCAATGGCATGAGTGCGGGTAATACGCTGGCCGAAGCGCAGGTGCAATGCCTGTCGGAGATCTTCGAGCGGGCGGTAAAACGCAAAATTCTGGAAAGCGAAATTGCACTGCCTGATGTGCCGCACGAAGTGCTGGCGAAATACCCCGGCATTCTGGCCGGGATTCAGGGGCTGGAGGCGCAGGGCTTTCCGGTGCTGGTGAAGGATGCATCGCTGGGCGGGGAGTTTCCAGTGATGTGCGTCACCTTGATGAACCCGCATACCGGCGGTGTGTTTGCGTCGTTCGGGGCGCACCCCAGCTTTGAAGTGGCGCTGGAACGCAGTCTTACGGAATTGCTGCAGGGCCGCAGTTTTGAAGGCTTGAACGATTTACCTCAGCCCACCTTTGAAAGTAACGCCGTGACTGAGCCGAATAACTTTGTTGAACACTTTATTGATTCCAGCGGCGTGGTGTCGTGGCGCTTTTTCAGTGCCAAAACTGATTTCGATTTTGTTGAGTGGGATTTTTCCGGCCAGGGTGAGAATTCCAATGCCGAGGAGGCCGCGGCATTGTTCGGCATTCTCGAAGACATGGGCAAAGAAGTGTACATGGCGGTGTATGACCAGTTAGGCGCGACAGCCTGCCGCATTCTGGTGCCGGATTATTCTGAAGTTTATCCGGTGGAGGATTTGATCTGGGACAACACCAACAAGGCCTACTTGTTCCGCGCCGATATTTTGAACTTGCACCGCCTGGACGATGCCGGCCTGAAAGCACTGGTGGGACGTCTGGAAGACAGTGGGCTGGATGACTACACGGACATCATCACATTGATTGGCGTCGAGTTTGACGAAAATACGGACTGGGGTCAGTTGACGATTCTGGAATTGAAGCTGCTGATTTATCTCGCCTTGCGGCAATTTGAAGCGGCGAAAGAGCTGGTGGAAACTTTCCTGCAATACAACGAAAACACGGTCGAACGCGGATTGTTTTATCAGGCCTTGAATGTGGTGCTGGAAGTGCTGCTGGACGACGACCTGGAACTGGCCGATTACACGGTCAATTTCCGCCGGATGTTTGGCAACACCAGGATGGACGCGGTGATGGGGTCAGTGGACGGCAGCGTGCGCTTCTTCGGCTTAACGCCAACGAGCATGAAACTGGAGGGGCTCGACAGGCACCAGCGCCTGATCGACAGCTACAAAAAAATGCACATGGCGCGGGCCAAAGCGGCGGCTTGATCCAGTTAGGGTGAAGCGAACTGCCCTCATACATCGCGAAGTTTGTCCTGATGGTGATGCAGGGCTGCTTACGGGCTGACAACCCGCAGATCATTGATCGTGTTTCGTATGGACTATCATGTAGCCATGACTGCCATAACCACATCTGCAACAGAGGTTTTTGCCTTCGATAA
>JBFKCU010000092.1:0-8844 GCA_041620115.1 Burkholderiales bacterium
GGGCATCAAGGGCGATGCGTCGCGTTCCGTGGTGCTGCTCGGCACCGAGCTGGAACGTTATCTGCGCGTGGTGCGGCTGGACGACAAGATCGAGGCCGGGGCGCTCAAGCTGGAGCCGGGTGATGCGCTGATCGGCGTCGAGCTGGCCAAAGATCTGGGTGCGGTGCTGGGTGACCGCTTTCGCGTGCAGTCGGCCGAGGGGGCGAGCGAAGTGTTTCGCATCCGCGCGCTGCTCGACCTTGGATCGCGCGATCTCAACCGGCGGTATGTCTACACCGACCTGCGCGCAGCCCAGAGTCTGCTCGGCATTCCCGGAAAAATCACCAGCCTCGATGTGTCGGTGCGCCAGCTGATGAGCGCCGACGACGTTGCGGGGCGGCTGCGTGCGCAGTCGGGGCAACTCATTGAAAGCTGGATCCAGAACAACAATTTCATTTTTACGGCGATCAGCAACCAGAACATCATGACGTTGCTGATCAAGGTGTTCATCACCATCGTGGTGGCGCTGGGCATTGCCAGCGTGCTGGTGGTCTCGGTGGTGCAGAAAAGGAAGGAGATTGGCATTCTGCGTGCCATCGGTGCGACGCGGCGACAGATGCAGTCGGTGTTTCTGATACAGGGTGTTGTCGTCGGCATCTGCGGCGCGCTGCTGGGATCGGGTGGGGGGTTGCTGCTGGTGGTGATCTTCAGCCACGTCCTGCGTAACGCCGAAGGCGAGGCGCTCTTCTCCCTGGAATTCGACTTCAACCTGATCGGCATCGTCGTGCTCGCGGCGGGCGTGCTCGGCCTGCTGTCGGCGCTGCTGCCGGCACGTAATGCCGCGCGGCTCGATCCGGCGCTGGCCATCCGGGGCTGAGCGGTGGCGTCCGCCGAACCGCTGGTGCGGCTGCAGGGTCTGCGCAAGACCTATAACGAGGGCCTGCCCAACGCGGAAGAAGTGCTCCACGGCATCGATCTGGAAATCCGGCCCGGTGAGTTTACTGCGCTGATCGGACCTTCAGGCTCGGGCAAGAGCACCTTGCTCAACATGCTCGGGTTGCTCGAGCGCGCCTCGGGCGGCACTTATCATCTCGCAGGGCGCGACGTCACGGAGTTCAATGACGAGGAACGCACGCATGTCCGCCACCAGATGCTGGGTTTCATTTTTCAGTTCCATCATTTGCTGCCGGCGTTTACGGCGCTCGAAAACCTGATGTTGCCGGCACTGATGGGGGTGGGTCGCGGGGGGCGCGGGGCGCAGACGCCCCGCGAGATGCGCGACCGTGCGGCGGAACTCCTGGATGCGGTCGGTCTGAAAGACGCCTATCACAAGAAGCCGCAGCAGCTCTCCGGCGGCATGCAGCAGCGTGTGGCGATCGCGCGGGCGCTGGTACTGGCGCCGCAGCTGGTGCTGGCCGACGAGCCCACGGGAAACCTCGACACGCATACGAGCGACGGAATTTTCGACATGCTGCGCCGTTTCAACCGTGAACGCGGCACGGCACTGCTGATCGTGACGCATGATCCGCGTCTGGCGGCGCGTTGCGACCGCATCGTCGACCTGGTCGACGGGCGCATCGCATCGGACCGCGCGAACACCGTCGCCGCGCCCTGAGCCCCCGCCGCGAACCGCGCGCTCAGGATGCTGCGGCCGGTTGCTCCATGCCGCATTTCCAGCACGCGGTGAACTGCCCCTCGAGTTTTTCGCCGCACTGCGGACAGACCCAGGCCTCGCCACCATGAATGCGTGCCGGCGCGCCCTTGAGGAAATCCCGTAACAGCTGGTCGGCGTCGGCGTAGCGGGCGTCATCGGTGATCCATACGCCGCACAGGTCGACGGGCAATTCGCCCCAGCCGCCGCTGAGCAGGTCGCCGCGGACCACGGCCTCGATACCGTTGGACTCGAGAAAACCGCGGATCAGATGGGCCTCGGTCATGTGCCGTGCAACGTGTACGCGTTTCATGATGCATTCCAGCCTATGCCAGGCCGCCGGCCCCTGCAATACCCGTGCAGGTTGAGGGGTAGGAGTTCATCACCCAGGCTGGTAACATCGGGCGTTTGCTCAAATTCACAGGGGAATGAGTCATGGCGGTTTTGCGCTTGCTGAGCGCCGGTGCGGCGCAGGCCGTGTGCGAGGATGTCATTGCGGCATTCCGGCGCGATACCGGACATGAGGTCGAGGCCGCATTCGGCGCCGTGGGCGCGATGAAGGCGCGCATGGTCGGCGGCGACCCGGTGGACGTGATCATCCTCAGTGCCCAGCTGATCCAGGACCTGGTGTCGGGCGGACTGGTGGCCGTGTCTTCGGTGACGGACATCGGCAGGGTCGGCACCGGCGTTGCGGTGCGCGCCGGAACGCCGCTGCCGGAAGTGCGCACCCGCGAAGCGCTGCGCGGCAACATCCTCGCGGCATCGGTGATTGCCTGTCCCGATCCGGCCACGGCGACGGCCGGCAAGATCGTCATGAAACTGATGGAACGCCTGGGGGTGGCCTCGCAGGTCGAGGATCGCATGCAGTTCTATCCGAACGGATTTGCCGCGATGACCTGGCTGGCGGCCAGTTCCGGTGCACTCGAACTGGGCATCACCCAGAATACGGAGATTCTGCACAATAAAGGGGTGACGCTGGTGGCGCCGCTGCCGGATGAATTCCAGATGAAAACCGTTTATACCGCGGGCATCGCAGCGCACGCGGCGCAGCCGGAGCTGGCACGGGAATTCGTGCGCCGGCTGACCGGCCCGGAATTTCTGCCGCGGCTGCGCGCCGCGGGTTTTGAGGTCTGAGCGCGCCAGGGCGATCCACCAGGCAGAGGCTAGAACGCGACAACGGAAAAACGGAAGAGGGGGAGGGCGGGGGGCACAGATAATATGACGCCTCCAGTGTAGCACTGAGCTTGCAGAAGCGGTAGCCGGTCACGTAAAACGCCGACACCGCCGCACATCCCGCGCGCGTTTTACCGGAGAACAACATGAATCGCATCGTGCATCTGGCATTGAAAGTCGAAGACCTGCAGAAGACCACCGAGTTCTACCAGAAGGTCTTTGGATTCGAGGAAGTGGTGACCAAGAAGACGCGCGACCATACCTCGGCCCACCTGACCGACGGCGACATCGATTTCACGCTGATCAAGTATGACGAGGGCACGCAGTCGGCCGAGTCCAAAGCCTCGGGCGAAGGCCCGTGCATCCATCACTTCGCGATCGAAGTGGACGATGTCGAGAAATACCAGGCCGAGATCCAGAAATACGGTTGCGCCATCATCAGCGATCCCGGCGTCATTCCGGTGAAGTTTCGCGCGCCCGGCGGCACCACGGCGGAGATCGTGCCGGTCGGCCGCTACCAGAGGACGGCGCGCAGCTGAACCGCGCCGCAACAGCAACCCGCAGCAGGAGCATGGCTTGACGCAATCAACGTATAACAAGGGCGATGTCATTTCCGGAGCGGTGCTGGCCGCTCTCGGCGTCTACATCATCACCGAGGCGCGCAACTGGAGTTTCACCAGTAGCGAAGGGCCGGGCCCTGCGTTTTTCCCGATCTGGTACGGGGTGGCGATGGTCGTGTTGTCGCTGCTCCTGGTCGCCGGTTCGGTGCTGCGGCCGTCGGTGAACAAGGGCACAGCCCCGACTAACTGGCAGGGCATCGGCCGGGCATTGACGGTATGGGCCGCATTTGCGGCGAGCGTAGCGCTGCTCAACGTGATCGGGTTCCTGATGTCGTTCGCATTGCTCACGCTGTTCATCATGGTCGTGATGTACGGCCGGCCGCTGAAGCAATCGGTAATCGCGGCCGTCGGCAATGCAGTCGGTTTTTATCTCGTGTTCGTGCTGGCACTGGGCCTGAGCCTGCCGGTCGGGCCGCTGGGGTTTTAGCATGGAGGCACTGCTCGGTCTGGCACAGGGGTTCGCGGTTGCGCTGCAGCCGATGAACCTGTTCTGGTGCTTCGTTGGCGTGTTCCTCGGCACCGTGATCGGCGTGCTGCCGGGCCTGGGGCCTGCGGCGACGATCGCCATGCTGCTGCCGTTGACTTACAGCATGCCGCCCACCAGCGCGGTGATCATGCTTGCCGGCATCTATTACGGCGCAAAATACGGCGGTTCGACAACGGCGATCCTGCTCAATGTGCCGGGTGAATCGGCATCGGTGGTGACCTGTCTCGACGGTTACCAGATGGCGCGCAAGGGACGGGGCGGGGCGGCGCTGGGCATTGCCGCAATATCGTCCTTCGTGGCGGGTACCGTTGGCGTGGTGGGGCTGATGCTGCTGGCGCCGCCGCTGGCCAAGTTCGCACTGACCTTCAGTTCGCCCGAATATTTTGCGCTGATGTCGCTGGGACTCGCCATGGTCGTGCTGCTCGCCGGCGCCTCGATGATCAAGGCGCTGCTGGCGATGCTGGTGGGCCTGTGGATCGCCAGCATGGGCATCGATCTGTTCAGCGACGCCTCGCGCTTCACCTTCGGTACCACGCACCTGCTGGACGGCATTGATTTCGTCATCGTCGCCATCGGCGTGTTCGCGCTGGGCGAAGTGCTGGGCAACATGGAAAAACGCGGTCAGGGCACGCTGCTGCCGGTGCCCAAGGGCCTGCGCAACCTGCTGCCGACCATGGCCGAGCTCAAGGCCTGCCGCTTCGCCTTCGTCAACGGTTCGGTGATCGGTTTCATCATCGGCGTGCTGCCCGGGGCCGGTTCGACCATTGCCTCGTTCATTTCCTACGGTGTCGAGAAGGCGGTGTCCAGACATCCGGAAAAGTTCGGCACCGGCGTGCCCGAGGGCGTGGCCGCACCGGAAGGCGCGAACAATTCCGAGACCGGCGGCTCGCTGGTGCCGCTGCTGACGCTGGGCATACCCGGCTCGGGCACTACGGCCATCCTGCTCGCCGCCTTCATCCTGTGGGGCCTGCGTCCGGGCCCGCTGATGATCCAGGACAATCCGGAACTGTTCTGGGGTCTGGTCGCGAGCATGTACGTGGGCAATGTCATGCTGCTGGTGCTCAATCTGCCGTTGATCCCGCTGTTCGCGCAGATCCTCAAGATTCGCGATTACCTGTTGTATCCGATCATATTCGGCATTTCCCTGATCGGCGTGTACACGGTTTCGGGCAGCCTGTTCGACTGCGCGATGCTCGCGGTGTTCGGCCTGCTCGGTTACCTGATGCGGCGTCTCGATTACCCGTCGGCACCGCTGATCCTGGGGCTCGTGCTTGGCGACTCCATGGAGCGCGCGCTGCGCCAGTCGCTGATGATGTCCAGCGGTGACCTGTCGATCCTCGTGTCCAGACCGATTTCCGCGACGATGCTGATCCTGGCCGTGGTTTTGTTGTTCCTGCCGCTGTTCCGCAAGGCGAACACCTGGCGGATCAAGGCGCTGGAGGAGAATGGTTGAAGTAACCCGGCTCGCATCATTGCGGACTGTATTTTGTCGCACAAGGTTTCATGATGTCGTTCAATCACGCAAGGAGGAAACAAAAATGAAATTCCGTTCATCGCTCGTAATCGCCGCATGCGCTGCTGCGCTGGCCGCAGCGCCCGCCTGGGCGCAGTTCAAGCCGACCAAGACGGTCGAGTTCATCGTGCACACTGGTCCCGGCGGCGGCGCCGACGTGCTCGCACGATTCATGTCGCAGGTCATCGAAAAAGAAAACCTGGCGCCTGTGCGCTTCCAGGTCAACAATAAATCCGGTGGCGGCGGCCTCACGGCGATGGCCTATGTCGCCGAGAAGAAGGGCGACACCCACGCCATCGCAGTGTTCACCGGCAACTGGCTGACCAATCCGCTGACGCGCGCCGAGGCCAAGTACACGATCAAGGACATGAGCCCGGTCGTGCGCCTGGTGCTGGAACCTGCGCTGATCGCGGTCAAGGCCGACGCGCCGTACAAGACGCTGAAGGATTTCATCGACGAGGCCAAGGCCAAGCCGAAATCCCTCAAGCAGTCCGGCGGCTCGGTGACCAGCCGTGACAACGTGGTGCGCCAGCTGCTGATGAAGGCCACCGGTGCCGACTGGGCCTACATCTCGTTTCCGGGCGGCGGCGAGCGTATCGCGGCGCTGCTGGGCGGCCACGTCAACATGATGATCGTCGAGCCGCAGGAAGCAGGTGAACACATCAAGGGCGGCAACATGCGCGTCATTGCCCAAGTGTCGGACAAGCGCCTGCCCGGGTTCCCCAACGTGCCGACGGTGCAGGAGGCGGGCTTCAACATTCCGAATGTCGAGCAGGTGCGCGGCATCGTGATGCCGCCCGGTGTCGCGCCGGACGTGGTGGCCTATTACGAGGACCTGTTCCTGCGCCTGACGAAAACCACAACCTGGAAAAAATACCTCGATGAACAGCAGTTCCAGGACGGTTACATGAAGTCGGCCGAACTGACGAAGTTCTTTGACAGCTACACGGACCAGATGCGCGGCATCCTCAAGGAGGCCGGCGCCAAGGTGGTGCGCTGAGCGTCATACGTACCCGCGCCGCGGCGTTTCGTCGCGGCGCTTTCGACGGGGGTGAGAGCCCCCGTTTTCACATTTGATGACTGAAATGCCATGAGTGAAAAATTGCCCGAAGTGGCGGTCGCCGAGCGCCTAGCCGAGCAGACGCTGGCTTTGCAGGCTGAGGCGCTGCCTGAAGCAGTGCGCGCGCGCGCCGAGGAACTGCTGATCGACGTGATCGGCCTGAGCGTTGCGGCACGCAACACCGACTATGTGAAAGCGGTGATTGCCGGCGTTGATGCCGGCGGGCCGTGCACCGCAATCGGCCACGCGCAGACGTTTTCGGCCGAAGCCGCGGCCACCATCAACGGCACCGCCACGCATGGCGAGGATTTTGACGACACCTTCGAGGGTGGACCGGTGCATTCGAGCACCGTGATCGCACCCGCGGTGCTCGCGGCCGCGGAGCGGTTCGGCTGCGACGGGCGCGACATGCTGGCCGGGTTTGTCGCGGGCGTGGAATCGCTGTGCCGGCTGTCGATGGTGATCCCCAAGGCCATCCACAAGGCCGGGTTTCATCCGACCGGGGTACTGGGCGCGATGGCGGCGACGCTGGCGGTGGCGCGCACCCTGAAGCTGAACAGGCGGCAGACCGTGGATGCGCTGGGCATCGCCGGCAGCATGACCGGCGGCATCATCGAATATCTGGCTGAAGGCGCGTGGACCAAGCGCCTGCATGCGGGCTGGGCGGCGCATGCCGGCATCCAGGCTGCTCGACTGGGGGCGCAGGGCTTCCTCGGGCCGCGCACCGTGTTCGAAGGCACGCACGGCCTGTTCAACGGCTTCGCCCATGCGACGGCCGGCAACTATGATGTGCTGACGAAGGATTTCGGCAACGACTGGTATCTGTCCCGTATCACCTTCAAGCCCTATGCCACGGGCACCATGAACCAGCCGTACGCGGACTGCGCGCTGCGACTGGCGAAAAAAGGCTTTGCCGCGGAAGACGTGGCCGAGATTCTCTGCGAAACCGCCGAAGGCTACGTGCACCGGCTGTGGGAACCGTTGGCGTCGAAACACAAACCCGCGAATGATTATGCGGCGAAGTTCAGCGCGCCGTTCAATATCGCGGTGGCCTTTGTGACCGGTGGCGCTGGGCTCGCCGCATTCACCGAAGAGACCGTGCGCGACCCGCGCATCCTCGCGCTGGCGTCCAAAGTGAAATACGTGGTGGATCCGAACAACCCCTATCCCAAGGCCTACACCGGGCACGTGCGCATGACTTTGAAGGACGGTCGCGTGTTCGAAGAGCGCCAGCCGCATATCCGCGGCGGCGCGCAGGAACCGCTGTCCCGCGCCGAGATCGAGGACAAGTTCCGGCTGAACTGCGCCTTCGGCGGCTGGACCGCTGCGCAATGCAATGCTGCGCTGAAGCTGGTGCCGGCGGCGTTTGGCGGCAAGGTCGATCTCGCCGCGCTGCGCGGATGATCCAGGGGGCGTAGAAGTTCATAACCAATTGTTTTAATGGGTATTTATGCGTCCGCTGCGACAAGGCGGCGAGGGGCGTATTCTGAAGGCGTGACTTTCACGCAAGCACCACCTGAACTCGGCAACCAGTACCGCGACGACCGCGTGCTGCGGTCGTATCTGGCGCGCGTGCTCGATCCCGCGGTGCGCGCGGCGGTTGAACCGGAACTCGATGCGCTGGGCGCGCTCGCGGGCGGCGAACTCTATGCGCTGCAACTCGCCGACCGCCTCAATGAACCAGCGCTGACCCACTGGAATGCCTGGGGCCGACGCATCGATCAGGTCGAGGTTTCGCCGCTGTGGCAGCGCGCAGCGCACCTCGCCGCCACGCAGGGCGTGGTGGCCGCGGCTTATGACCCTGCGCACGGCGCGCAGGCGCGTGTGCATCAGTTCGCGCTGGCTTATCTGTTTACGCCTTCGACTGATCTTTACAGTTGCCCGCTGGCGATGACCGACGGCGCGGCGCGTGCGCTGCTGGCCGCGGGCAATGCAGCGTTGATTGCACGCGCAATACCGCGCCTGACCAGCCGCGATCCCGCGCAGTGCTGGACCAGCGGGCAGTGGATGACCGAGGCCACCGGCGGCTCTGATGTGGGCCTCACGCAGACCGTCGCGCGCGAGGTTGACGGCGCATGGCGGCTCTACGGCCGCAAATGGTTTACCTCGGCAGTGACGGCGCAGATGGCGCTGACGCTGGCGCGGCCCGAGGGTAATCCGCCGGGCGGCAAAGGCCTCGCACTGTTTTATCTGGAGACCCGTGACGCGCAGGGGCAGCTGAACGGCATTGCCGTCAATCGGCTCAAGGACAAGCTCGGCACGCGCAAGGTGCCGACGGCGGAACTGGAACTCACGGGCGCAATGGCCGAGCCGGTGTGCGGGCTCGGCGACGGCATCAAACACATCGCCCCCATGCTCAAC
>JBFKCU010000093.1:0-8833 GCA_041620115.1 Burkholderiales bacterium
AACAGATCGTGATCAAGCAGCGTACATTGAAGAACGTGATCCGCGCCACCGGCGTGGGTTTGCACACGGGCGAAAAGGTTCATCTGACCTTGCGCCCCGCGCACGCGAACACCGGCATCGTGTTCCGGCGGACCGATCTCGATGTGCCGGTTGAAATCAAAGCGGATCCGTACGCGGTGGGTGACACCCGGTTGTCGTCGTGTCTGGAGAAGGACGGAATACGGGTGCAAACCGTGGAGCACCTGATGTCCGCGCTGGCCGGCTTGGGCGTGGATAACGTGTGGATCGACGTCACCGCCCCGGAAGTGCCGATCATGGACGGCAGTGCCGGACCGTTCGTGTTCCTGCTGCAGTCGGCAGGGATCGAAGAGCAGGAGGCGCAGAAGAAGTTTATCCGGATCCTTGAACCGGTCGAGGTCAGGGACGGGGACAAATGGGTGCGTTTCGAGCCACACAATGGCTTTCGCCTGGAACTGGCCATTGATTATGCGCACCCGGTTTTTGATGCGAGCGCGCAGTCGGTGGTGGTCGACTTTGCCACCACGTCGTATGTCAATGAAGTGGCACGGGCGCGAACGTTCGGATTCATGCAGGACGTAGAGAGCATGCGCGCACAGGGACTGGCGTTAGGCGGCAGTCTGGACAATGCGATCGTCATGGACGAGTACCGCGTGCTGAATACCGATGGACTGCGCTACGACAACGAATTCGTCAAACACAAGGTCCTGGATGCGATCGGCGACCTGTATCTGCTCGGCCACCCCCTCATTGGCGCATTCAGTGGCCACAAGTCCGGCCATGCGATGAATAATCGGTTGTTGCGGCATTTGCTGGCGTCACCGCAGGCGTGGGAATACGTCAGTTTTGATCGCACCGAGGACGCGCCGGCGTTCCTTGCCTGGCAGCCACAGGCGGCCTGACCGTGGGGCGCCTGCTGTCCTGACCGACAGCCCAATTCATGTTGATGCTGCGCCTGATCGGGGTGATTGCGCTGATTACGATCGGCGTGTTCCTGGCACTGTACGTCTATACCCGCCAGCGTCGCTACTTGCAGTTCGCGTGGCGGGCATTTACCGCAACCATCCTGTTTGTCCTGCTATTGATGGCGTTTTATGTGGCTGAGCGTCTATTAGTTGTGGTTTGAAGCGGAATCAAGGCGGGTCAACTCAGTCTGATCTGCGCCGTCGCGCGGCAAATCGGGCCAGCGCGTCTCGCAGCTCCGGATCCTTGACCCGCTTCGACAGGTCATCAAAATTATCAATTAAATCAACAGGTAATGGTGTTTTCGCGGGGCGAGCCCTGGCGGTTGATGTGACTTTGTTAACTTGAACTTGCACCTGAATTCCAGTAACCTGCGCCCTCTGTTTTTGCAGAGTTTTTAGCAGTCGTGGCAGCAGTTGTTTTAGTTTTGCCGCGATTGCGCCGTTGTCTGCCGCTATGACCAGCATGCCGTTCCGGTCTCCGACCACGCGGCTTGCCCGGGCCAGATCAGGGGGCGCGCAGACTTCATAAAGCCGTTGCAGCGCCGCGAGGCGCTGCATAGTCCGGGTCAGCGCCGACAAGCCCGCAGTGTTTTCAATAAGGGCGCTGAGTTTGCGGGTGGACATGACGGATAGGGAGAGTGGCTGTGAATATTATTCTGGTTTCTGAAAAACTGCCAAAGGCCCGGACGATAACGCTGGGCTGGTCACACCTGATTGCCTCTGGCGCAACCATGCTGGCGTTGATTGTATTGCTGGCCGGCGCAATGAACTACGGGATTCTGCGGTTTGCTGCTGAACTGAATATTCCATATGTCAAAGATGTGCTGGTTTCGATCCAGCATCAGCAGCACGAGAAAACGCAGTCTTACCTGCAAGACAACCTGAATGCCATGGCGGTGCGGCTGGGACAGATGCAGGCGCAGTTGTTGCGCCTTGATACCCTGGGCGAACGCCTGGCCAAACTCGCCGGTTTCAAGCCGCAGGAATTGATGTTCAACGAGATTCCCGCGCGCGGTGGCGCCGTTTCTTCAATTCCCAGCCAGAACCTGTCTTTGGGCGATTTTACCCGTCAGATCGATCTTCTGACCCGTCAGCTCGAGGATCGCGGCGACAAGCTGGGCCTGCTCGAATCGATGTTCACGCTTGAAAGTGCCAGAAAAAAGCTGACCCCGACCAAGCTGCCGGTTGATGGCGGCTGGTATTCATCAAACTATGGTTGGCGCATCGATCCCTTTACCGGACAGCGTGCGTTTCACGAGGGAATCGATTTCATGGCTGAGGAAGGAACGCCTATCTATGCCGCCGCCGCGGGCGTGGTAGTTTACTCAGAATTCCACCCTCAATATGGTAATATGATCGAGGTTGATCACGGCAACGACCTGATTACACGCTACGCGCATGCATCGAAGCGCCTGGTAAAAATCGGTGACGTCGTCCTGCGCGGGTCCAAGATAGCGGAAGTGGGGCGGACCGGCCGCGCGACAGGCGCGCATCTGCATTTCGAGGTGCGTCAGCGCGGCGCGGCGCGGAATCCAGCGCAGTTTCTGCAGCTGCCCGGTTGACCGCCGGCAGGAAGGGCAATGATTGGACGGGTGGGATTATCCCACCCTTTTTTTATTCAGGATGCGGAAGTTCATGATTACCGGTTTATTTAAGAAAGTATTCGGCAGCCGCAACGAGCGACTGCTCAGGCAGTACCGGCGGATAGTGCGCACGATCAATGCGCTGGAGCCGCAGATCGCAGCGCTGTCGGACGAACAGCTGCGCGGCAAGACCGACGAATTCCGGGAGCGCATCAGCAAGGCGGTGGCCGGAGACACAACGGCTGATGGTGCCGCGCAGGGCGAAGAATCGGCTGCAGAAGCGAGCCGCCGCCGTGCCGCACTCGACGCCATCCTGCCGGAGGCCTTCGCGGTCGTCCGCGAAGCCGGCAAGCGTGTGCTGGGCATGCGGCATTTCGATGTGCAGCTGGTCGGCGGGATTGCGCTGCATAACGGCAAGATTGCCGAGATGCGCACCGGCGAAGGGAAGACGCTGGTTGCAACACTGCCGGCGTACTTGAACGCGCTCGCCGGTACCGGCGTTCATATCGTGACGGTGAACGATTACCTCGCGCAGCGCGATGCCGACTGGATGGGGCGGATCTACCGTTTTCTGGGCCTGAGCGTGGGCGTCAATCTCTCGCAGATGGAGCATGACCGCAAGCAGGAAGCCTATCGCTCAGACATTACCTACGGAACCAACAATGAATTCGGGTTCGATTACCTGCGCGACAACATGGTTTTCGAGCTGTCGGAGAAAGTGCAGCGTCCCCTCGCGTTCGCGATCGTTGACGAGGTCGATTCAATCCTGATCGACGAGGCGCGCACACCGCTGATCATCTCGGGGCAGGCCGAAGACACCACGGACCTTTACGTGCGCATGAATGTGGTCGCACCCAAGCTCGTGCGCCAGAAGGAAGAGAAGGGGCCGGGTGATTACTGGGTGGATGAGAAGGGTCACCAGATCGTGCTTTCCGAGGAGGGACATGAGCATGCGGAGACGCTGCTGGCCCAGGCCGGCATGCTGCCGGAAGGCGGCAGTTTGTACGATGCGGCGAACATCGGGCTGATGCATCATTTGAATGCCGCGCTGCGTGCGCACAACCTGTTTCATCGCGACCAGCAGTACGTGGTGCAGAACGACGAGATCATCATCGTGGACGAGTTCACCGGGCGGTTGATGCCCGGACGTCGCTGGTCCGAAGGCCTGCATCAGGCGATCGAAGCGAAGGAAGGCGTCGAGATCCAGAAGGAAAACCAGACGCTGGCGACGATCACCTTCCAGAATTACTTCCGGATGTACGGGAAGTTGTCGGGCATGACCGGGACGGCGGACACCGAAGCCTACGAGTTTCAGCAGATCTACGGCCTGGAGACCGTGATCATCCCGACACATCATCCGATGATCCGTGAAGACCGGATGGATCAGGTGTTCCGCACGGCCGAAGAGAAATACCGGGCGATCATCAATGACATCCGGGGCTGCTATGAGCGCGGCCAGCCGGTGCTGGTGGGCACGACATCAATTGAAAACTCGGAATACATCTCCGGAATACTGAACAAGGAAGGCCTGCCGCATAACGTCCTCAACGCGAAACAGCACGCACGCGAGGCGGAGATTATCGCGCAGGCGGGCAGTCCGAAGATCGTCACGCTGGCTACGAACATGGCCGGGCGAGGGACTGATATCGTGCTTGGCGGCAACCCCGAGCCGGAGATCAACCGTGTAATGGCCGACGAGAGTCTGGATGAAGCGGCACGCGAGCGACGGGTGACCGAATTGCGCGAGGAATGGAAAAAGCGCCACGCTGAGGTCCTCAAGGCCGGCGGCTTGCACATCATCGGCACCGAGCGCCACGAGTCACGGCGTATCGACAATCAGCTGCGCGGCCGCTCGGGCCGGCAGGGTGATCCCGGTTCCAGCCGTTTTTATCTCGCACTGGACGATTCGTTGCTGCGGATTTTCGCCTCTGACCGTGTCGCTGCGATCATGGATCGTTTGAAGATGCCCGACGGCGAGGCCATCGAGCATCCGTGGGTGACTCGTTCGATAGAGAATGCGCAGCGCAAGGTCGAGGCGCGCAATTTCGACATGCGCAAGCACCTGCTCGAGTATGACGACGTCGCCAATGACCAGCGCCGGGTTATCTACCAGCAGCGCAATGAACTCCTCAGCAGCACCGATGTGTCGGCGGCCATTACCGGCATGCGCGCGGACGTCATTGCCAGCCATATTGCACGCCATATCCCGCCCGGAAGCCTGGAAGAGCAGTGGGATGCGGAGGGGCTGCAATCGGCATTGCAGGCTGATCTCACCCTGGACCTGCCGATTCAGCAATGGCTTGCAGACAACCCGCAGCTTGAAGAGGAATCGCTGCGGCAGCGGATCATCGAGGCCGCGCATGCGCGGTATGCCGAGAAGACCGCCGTGGTCGAAGCGGCGGCAATGCGCCAGTATGAACGCGCGATCATGCTGCAAAGCATAGACAGCCACTGGCGCGAGCATCTCTCGTCGCTTGACCATCTGCGACAGGGCATCCATCTGCGCAGTTTTGCGCAGAAGAATCCGACCCAGGAATACAAGCGCGAGGCGTTCGAGCTCTTTTCCCTGCTGCTGGACGTAATCAAGGCCGACGTTACGCGGATTTTGATGACCGTGCAGATCCGCACCGCCGAAGAACTGCGTGCGGCGGAGGAGCATGAAGCGCTGCGCAACGTCCAGTACCAGCATGCGGATGCACCTGACGACGTGGCTGCCGAGTCTCCGGCGGGAATTGCCGACGGGCCCGCCGGACGTGATGAAGCGGAAACGGCGCAACCTTTCGTGCGCGGCGGGCAGAAGGTGGGTCGCAATGATCCGTGCCCTTGCGGATCCGGCAAAAAATACAAACAATGTCACGGCAAGCTGATATGACGCCATGCCTGTTAACCTGACACCGCCCGACCCGAAGTCGTTATTGCCTGTCGCAGGAGTTGCGCTGGGTGTCGCGCAGGCCGGAGTGCGCAAGACGGGGCGCAAGGATCTGCTGCTGATCCGCGTGGACGACGGTGGACGGGTTGCCGGTGTTTTCACCCAGAATCGATTTTGCGCGGCACCGGTGGTGGTTTCCCGGCAACACCTGTCGATGATCGAGCCTGACCAGGGTATACGTGCGCTGGTGATCAACACCGGGGTGGCCAATGCCGGCACCGGCAAGGAGGGCATGGTGCGGGCGCGGCAGACCTGCGCTGAGGCGGCGCAGCTGCTGGGTTGCGCCGCGGCGCAGGTGTTGCCGTTTTCGACCGGCGTCATCATGGAGCCGCTGCCGGTGGAGCGCATTGTTGCCGGTCTGCCGCAATGCGTCGCCGCGCTGAGGGCGGACGCGTGGGCTGACGCCGCTGAAGCCATCATGACCACCGATACCGTACCCAAAGCGGTGTCCCGGCAATTCGAGATTGGCGGGGGCAGAATAACCATCACCGGGATCGCCAAGGGCGCCGGGATGATTCATCCGGGCATGGCAACGATGCTCGGTTTCGTTGCCACCGATGCGTGTGTGAGTCAGGCGCTGGTCAAAGCGGCGGTTGGGTACGCCGCGCAGCATTCATTCAACTGCATCACGGTAGACGGCGATACGTCGACCAATGACAGTTTCATGCTGATCGCCAGCGGCAAGGCGGGGACGAACGAGATTGTGGATGCGAAAAGTGCAGAGTATCTGGCTTTTCGCGACGCGGTAACCGAAGTGGCGACGCTGCTGGCCCAGGCGATAGTGCGTGACGGCGAGGGAGCGACAAAGTTCATCACGGTGAGAGTGGAAGCCGGGCGCAACGTCGAAGAATGCCGCAAGGTCGCGTTTGCTATCGCGCATTCGCCGCTGATCAAGACCGCGTTTTTCGCATCGGACCCCAACCTGGGTCGCATACTCGCGGCCATCGGTTATGCGGGTATCACCGATCTCGAGGTCGAGGGCATAGAACTCTATCTGGATGACGTTCTGGTCGCGGACCACGGTGGACGCAGCCCGACCTATCAGGAGGCGGATGGCCAGCGCGTGATGAAGCAGGCGGAGATCACTGTGCGGGTGGTGCTCAATCGCGGCCACGCGACGGCGACGGTATGGACCTGTGATCTGTCGCACGACTATGTCAGCATCAATGCGGATTATAGAAGTTAAAAGTATCAATATAATCAACATGTTATGAAAAAACACCGGGCTACTCCAGCAAACGCTGCTGCGGTCGATGATTTGGTGGCGCGTGCCGATGCATTGCTTGAGCGGCTGGAGCAATGGCTGCCAGCGCAGCCGGCTCCGGTGGACTGGGATGCATCGATCGCGTTGCGTTGGCGCAAGAAGGCGGCGACACATGGCGTGCTCGAACCCATACACCAGGTGCATCGCATCGATCTGCGCGATCTGCACGGCATCGATGAACAGAAAGATCGCGTCGAACGCAATACCCGCCAGTTTGTCGACGGCCATCCGGCGAACAACGTGCTGCTGACCGGCGCACGCGGCACCGGCAAGTCGTCTCTGATCAAGGCACTGCTGAACAAATATGCCCCGCGCGGACTGCGTCTGATCGAGGTGGAAAAGCGCGACCTGACCGATCTGCCGGACATCGTCGAGATGATTCATGCGCGACGGGAGCGCTACATCCTGTATTGCGACGATCTTTCATTCGAGGCCGATGAGCCGGGATACAAGGCGCTGAAAGTGGTGCTCGACGGGTCGGTCGCAGCGGCATCCGAGAATTGCCTGATCTATGCCACCTCCAACCGGCGCCATTTGATGCCGGAGTTCATGCATGAGAATCTCGAATACCAGCATGTCGGCGAGGAAATCCATCCCGGTGAGACCAGCGAAGAGAAGGTTTCATTGTCGGAGCGCTTCGGTCTGTGGGTGTCGTTTTATCCTTTCGACCAGGACGAATATCTGCGTATCGTTCACGTCTGGCTCGATCATTTCAAGGTGACGGGCGGCAAGAGCGCTGACATCGAGCACGCGGCGCTGCAGTGGGCGCTCGCCCGCGGCTCGCGCAGCGGCCGTGTCGCTTGGCAGTTCGCGCGCGACTGGGCGGGCCGCACCCGGCTGGCGCGGCGCAAATAAATCCCGATGCCTGAGTCGCCCGCGGGCCGCCGCCGCATCGCGGTGGTGGCCGCTGTGCTGCAAAAGCCCGATGGTTTTTTTCTGCTGGCTCAGCGTCCCGCGGGCAAAGCTTATGCCGGGTACTGGGAATTTCCCGGCGGCAAGGTCGAAGACGGCGAAGCGCCACGCGAGGCGTTGGCGCGCGAATTGCACGAGGAACTGGGCATTGATGTCATCACGGCTTATCCCTGGATCGTCCGCGATTTTGATTATCCCCATGCGGACGTGCGTTTGTATTTCTTCCGGGTGCGCGCCTGGCGGGGCGAATTGCAGAGCCGCGAGGCTCAGGCATTTTCATGGCAGCGTGCGGGGGAGATCAGTGTGGCGCCGTTGCTGCCCGCCAATGACCCGGTATTGCGCGCGCTGAGCCTGCCCGAGCGCTATGGCATTACCGGCTTTGCGCCGACGCAATACCCGCGGGCGCTCGATCAGATTGATGAGGCATTGGAGCGGGGCCTGGGCCTGGTCCAGGTCCGTGGCAAAGACTGGCCACCGGAGCTGTTTGCGCGATATGCACGCGAGATTGTCGTCCGGGCGCACGCCCGTGGCGCAAGGGTGTTGATCAACGCGGATATCGACCTTGCGCGGCACAGCGGCGCTGACGGCGTGCATCTGACGGCCCGGCAACTGCTGCAATGTAACACTCGTCCGGACCTCGACCTGGTTGGGGCTTCGTGCCACAGTCGGGAAGAACTGCGCATGGCTGAAACGCTGGGCGCTGATTTCGCGGTACTCGGCCCGGTGCTGCCCACGCCCACGCATCCCGACGCAATCCTGCTCGGCTGGACGGCGTTTTCGCAGCATGCGACTGATGCGCGGATTCCGGTTTTTGCGCTGGGCGGGGTGCAGGCTGATGATCTGGAGCAGGCGCTGCGCTGCGGCGCGCACGGTATAGCGATGGTGCGGGGCGCCTGGCGCCCCGCTAGTTCGGCCTGAATTCGTCGTCGGGGAGATCCGATTCGTCGCTTTCTGCGACCGGGACACGATAACTTTCCGTAGCCCATGCGCCGAGATCGATCATCTTGCAGCGTTCCGAACAGAACGGACGGAAGCGGTTTTCCGGATTCCATTCAGCGAGCGAGCCGCAATGCGGGCAGGCAACCAGCCGTACAGTCATGTGTCAGAGATTGCAGAAGGTGAGTTCGAACTCCACATCCGTCTCCGCTGCTTTAGGGCGCTG
>JBFKCU010000094.1:0-8740 GCA_041620115.1 Burkholderiales bacterium
AAGGTGATCATCATGCCGATCACGTTGATGTCAAAGACATCGCGAAAGGCCTGCTCATCTGCCGCGAGTTCCGTCAGCGTACCCACGCTGATGCCGGCATTCGCGATGACGATGTCGGGCAATCCATGCTGCGCTGTGAATGCCGTGGCGGCCTTGCGCATCGTCGTTGAATCACGGACATCGGCGGCATGAAAGGTGCAGCGGCCCGAATGTTCCCGTGCGATCTGTTCTAGGATGGTGGTGCGACGCGCGACCAAACTTACGGTAGCCCCGCCACCGGCGTAGTGTCGGGCGAGCGCAGCGCCCAATCCGCCGGAAGCACCGGTGATGACAATATGCCCGGCCGGCACAGAAAGCATGAGGGCCGGCCCGGCGTGTCGCCGTTAGCGTGAACCGGTCTGGTCGCGTTCCCTGCGAACCAGGCGATCCAGCGTCGTGACCAACCCTTCGAGGGACTCTGCCATATTGCCGGACGTCAGGTAACGCCCCTGCACCACCAGTGAGGGAGTGCCGGATACCTTGTAAGCACGGGTCAGCCTGGCCGCTTCCTCAATCTTGCGCTGCACGGCCACGGAATTGTAGGCCTCGTCCCAGCGGTCGCTGGAGATGCCGTGGCGTACGGCCCATTCCGTCATGACTTCAGGCCTGCTCATGGCTAGTTTTTCGATATGGTAACTGTCGTAAACGCGCTGGTGCAGCCGCGCGACTTCGCCAAGCGCCTCGAGAGTGTAATAAATACGCGCATGGGGCGCCCAGGTGTCGCGCAGTATGGCCGGGATCCTGCGGACCGTGACATCTGGGGGCTGACGGCCGATCCAGCGCTCCAGCGGCGGCTGCAGGTTGTTGCAATGCGGGCAGCCGTACCAGAAAAAGTCGATGACCTCGATCCCTGTACGCACGCTGACCGGTTGTGGGTCGATCACCAGGTAATCGATCTCGGCGCGCAGGGGCCGCGTTTGCTGGGCGCCGGCCGGGCCCGCAAAAAAAATCAGCAGCGCAAGCGTCCAGACCATCAGGCCTGTAGAAACCCGCGCCATGGACTACTTGCCCCCTTTGCTCTTCCGCGCCTCAGCGATCAACCCGTCGACGACCTGGAAAAACCGATCGTAGTCGATGGTGCGGTCAGCCTTCAGGGTCATTGATGGCGCCGTCAGATACTGGCCGTTGACCACCAGTGCAGGCGTGCCCGGTATGTCGTACTTGCGCGTCAGCTCGATCGACCGCTGGGTGCGACCGTTGATGCCGAACGAATTGTAGGTGTCCGCGAACTTCTTGCGATCCACCCCCTTGCTCGCAGCCCAGTCAAAAATGGCGTTGGCGTCCTGCAGGCGCACCCGTTGTTTGTGCAAGGTGGCAAACATTTCCTGATGCAGCTTCTCGACCAGACCCATGGCCTCGATGGTGTAGTAAGCCTTGGTCAGCGGCACCCATGAATCCTGGAATACTGCCGGAATGCGCCGGAATTCCACGTCCGCCGGTTTGCGCTTGAGCCAGGCTTCAAGCGAAGGTTGCAGGTTGTCGCAGTGCGGGCAGCCATACCAGAAAAACTCCATGACCTCGACTTTGCTGCCACTGTCGGTCGGTTGAGGCGGTTTAACCGTGGTGTAATCCTTGCCGGCGGTCAACTGGGCCGCATGTCCGGCACTGATAAACAGACTGAGGCCGGCGGCAATCAGCGCGCCCCTGAACAAAGAAATCAATCGCATGGTGTCTCCAATAAAGTCCTATCGATCGGCGTCACGCACCTTGATCAGCGTGGTGTCGATGCCATTCTTCTTCAGAGTGTCTCGGGTCTGATTCAGTTCCTCAACGCGGCCATAAGGTCCTAGGCGCACGCGATGCCACACGCCGCGATCGGGCAGCGTCGTCGTCTGGATCGAGGCCTGCATGCCGATCAGGGCCAGACGCGCCTTCAGGTTATCGGCGTCGGGGGCATTCTGGAAAGCGCCGGCCTGCAGGTAAAAGGACTCTTTGGAGGCGGCCTTGGTTTCGCGTAGCTGCTGGTCTGTTGCCGGCTCTTCGACGCCAGGCAGGATCTTGTAAAAATCAAATCGCGGCTTGGTTTCCGCGGTTTTGCCGTTTTTGTCACCCGGCTTGGCGGCTTCCGCTGGCACCGCTTTTAACGGGTCGGGCTTGACTGCGGGCGGGCGCGGCTGGAATGGATTGGGCATTTTATTGATATACCAGGCGATGCCCAGCGCAATGCCCAAACCCAGCACCAGTCCGATCAGGATGCCGATGAACAGCGAACCCCCGCTGCTGCTGCGCGCGGGATTCTTGCGATCACTACCTTTGTAATCTCTGCTCATGCGGCAATCTTACATTTTTTCAGGTGCAGCCACACCCAGCAACGCCAGGCCATTGCGCAAGACCCGGCGCACGGCCAGTGCCAGCGCCAGCCGGGCCTCCTTCAGCGCCGGATCATCGACCAGAAAGCGCTCGGCATTGTAATAGCTGTGGAACTCGCCGGCGAGGTCCTTCAGATAGAAGGCCACGCTGTGCGGCGCGAGATCACGGGCCGCATTCTCAATGATTTCCGGAAACTCCATCAGACGTTTCAGCAGGGCGGCTTCGTGGGGGGAAACGAGAGGAGCGGGGTTGGCGCCGTAGAGCGTTTGCTCGTCGCCGCCCCACTGCTCCAGCACACTGCAAACCCGGGCGTGCGCATACTGGATGTAATACACCGGGTTGTCGTTACTTTGCGATTTGGCAAGATCCAGGTCGAAGTCGAGATGCTGGTCACTTTTGCGCAGCACATAGAAAAAGCGCGCGGCATCATTGCCCACTTCATGCCGCAGCTCGCGCAATGTGACGAACTCCCCCGACCGCGTGGACATCGAGACCTTTTGTCCGTTGCGGTACAGGACGGCGAACTGCACTAGCGCGACGTTCAGTCGTTCGGGTGTCTGCCCGACCGCCATGAGCGCACCTTTTACTCTCGCAATATATCCATGATGGTCGGCGCCCCAGACATCGATGACCAGGTCGTAGCCGCGGGCGAATTTGTCGATGTGATACGCAATATCGCTGGCGAAATAGGTGTACTGCCCGTTTTCGCGTTGTACCACACGATCCTTTTCATCACCGAAAGCGCTGGATCGAAACCACTTGGCGCCGTCCTGGATGTAGATATGGCCGCGTTGCTCCAGATCCCGCACGGCCCGTTCCACCTGTCCGGAGGTAAACAGCGAGCGTTCGGAGAACCACTGATCGAAATCGACCCCGAACTCAGCCAGGTCGTTTCTGCAATCCGCAAGCTGTGTTTCCAGCGCATGGCGATGTACTTGGTCGTAATCCGCTCCCAGCAGGCGCTTGGCATTGGCGATCAGATCATCCAGGTGTGTTTCCGGATCAGTGCCGACCTCGGCCGCGCCGGCAGCCGCGTCCGCCCATGGCTTGTGAAAGCGCGCGCCGTCAGTGTCGCGCAGCTGTGCCGCCATCGCGCGCACATAGTCACCCTGATATGCGTTGGGGGGAAAGGCGACGGACTCACCCCCTGCCTCCAGATAACGCAGCCAGGTCGACAGCGCAAGAATATCCATCTGCCGGCCGGCATCGTTGACATAGTACTCGCGCGAAACATCGAATCCCGCCATGGCGAGTATCGCGACCAGGCTGGCGCCATAGGCAGCACCGCGACCGTGACCGACGTGCAACGGGCCGGTCGGATTCGCTGATACGAACTCCACCTGGGTTTTTCGACGCTGCCCGTAGGTGCCCGCGCCGTAGCGTTCTCCGGCAGCGAGAACACGGCTGACCACCTGCTGCTTGTAGGCATGGGTCAGGAACAGGTTGATGAATCCGGCGCCGGCGATTTCGGCCTTCTCCAGGTGGGGCGAGGCTGGCATTGCCGCAAGCAGTTGCTGTGCGATCGCGCGTGGATTGCCACGCAGCTCCTTCGCCAGCAGCAATGCAAGGTTGCAGGCGAAGTCACCGTGCTGCTCCAGCTTGGGTCGATCCAGCTGAACGGGCGCGCTCGTACCGCCTGGCACTACCTGTTCGAGAGCCTGCCGCAGCAGGCCGGTGAGCAGCGTTCTGGCGTCGGCTGGCGCGGGCGTCATTTCAGATTGTTTAGCTTGCACAAGATGGCGAAAAGGGTTGAAGCAGCTGCGGGGTTTCTGCTGCTGGAAAAGTGGCGGATTTTAGCATGCGACCGGGCCCCGCCCCCTCAGAAATCCAGCGGGTCGACGTCGAGCGACCAGCGTGCCGCCGTGCTCTTCGTGCCGGCGAGATGCGGCTGCCAGGCATTCAGGAACGCGCGTAGTTCTGTGCGTGTCCGGGATTGCACCAGCAGCTGCGCACGCTCTCGTCCCGCCTTGCGCATCATGTTGGCGGGCACCGGATCGTAGATGGTCACCGCAGTTCCCAGTTGATGCGCGCTACGCGCTGCCTGTGCCAAAAACTGCATTGCGGTTTCCAGTCCGCGGGCCTCCGCGCGCAACAGCGCCTGATGCACATAGGGAGGAAATCCTGCCTGGCGCCTTTCGGCGAGCTGGCCGCGGGCGAAAGTATCGAAATCCTGGGCGCGCAGCGCCATATACAGCGGATGATCCGGGAACTGCGTTTGTATCAAGACCTCGCCCGGCACCGCGCCACGACCGGCGCGACCGGCGACCTGGGTGAGCAGCGCGTAAAGACGTTCTGTGGCGCGAAAGTCGTTGCTGTAGAGCATGCTGTCGGCGTTGATTACGCCGACCAGGTTCAGATGCGGAAAATCATGCCCCTTGGCCAGGATCTGGGTGCCGACCAAGATGTCGATCTCACGTTCATGGATGCGTGCCCGCATGTTTTGCCATGCGTCCCGGCGCTGTGTCGTGTCGCGGTCGATGCGCAGTATGCGTGCCGCCGGAAAGTGCTTTGAAAGGGCGGCTTCGATGCGCTGGGTGCCTTGTCCGATCGGTGCGAGGTCGGCATCGCCGCAATCCGGGCAGACGTGTGGCACCGGACCGGCGTGTCCGCAGTGATGACAACGCAGCTCGCGATCACGCAGATGCAGCACCAGGCGCGCCGAACAGCGCGGGCAATCCGAAATCCAGCCGCAGCTACCGCACATCAGGACCGGAGCGTAACCGCGACGGTTGATGAACACCATGCTCTGCTCGCCGCGCGCGATGCGTTTGGTGATGGCGGCTATCAATTCGGTGGAAATTCCGTCCGGCGGACGTTGTTGCCTGAGATCGACACAGGAAATGGCCGGTAGCCCTGCCTGAATGCGGTTTTTCAGTGTCAGCAGGCGGTAGCGCTGGTCTATGGCATTGCGGTAGGTTTCCAGGGAGGGGGTTGCAGATCCGAGCACCACGGGCACGCCGTGGTGGCGGGCGCGCACTACGGCGAGGTCGCGTGCCGAATAGCGGAATCCCTCGCCCTGCTTGAGCGAGGAGTCGTGTTCTTCGTCGACGATGATCAGACCCAGTGCCGGCAGCGGAGTGAACACCGACAGCCTGGTGCCAAGCACGATGCGCGCGTGGCCGGTGCGGGCAGCTTGCCACCGATCGGCCCGAGCACCGTCCGCGAGGCCGCTGTGCAGTGTCGCGATTGGAGTGCCGGGGAACCGCGCCAGAATCAGCGACTCCAGTTGTGGTGTCAGCGCGATTTCAGGCACCAACAGCAGCACCTGGGTATCGCGTGCCAGTGCCGACGCAATCGCGTGCAGATAGACCTCGGTCTTGCCGCTGCCGGTGATGCCCCAGAGCAGCAGGGTCTCATAGGAACCCAGCGCGGCACGAATCGCAGCGATGGCCGCAGACTGCTCGCCGGTAAGAGGCGGTCCGCTCTGCGGGGCAGTTGCCGTTTCATTGATCGCGGACTGATCCAGCGGTGCCGGTCGTAACCAGCCCTGCGCGATGAACGCTTTGAGCGCGGCGCGGCAGGCGGCGCCCGTGGCGGAGATTGCGCTGTGCTCGACGACCGCCTGCTCTTGCAGCAGGGCCAGCAACTTTCGCTGTGCCAGGGCTCGCGGGGGGAGTGAGGCCGGATCCACGGCACGCCCGGCATCCGTCAGTGCGTAGGCATGCGGCGCCTGTTTGCGGGTCCGTACACGGCGCAAGGCCGCGGGTAGCGCAGTCATGATCACACTGCCCAGCGGATGCACGTAATAGCCTGCGGCGAACTCGAGTAAACGCAGATCGGCACGACGCAACAGGGGCGTGGTGTCGAGCAATGCGGCGGCGCGTTTGAGCTTGCCTTCCGGCACGTCGCTGACATCCGGTTTGCTGACGACAATGCCGATCAGTTTCTGCCGGCCGAAGGGCACCAGCACGCGCATGCCGATTTGCGCGGCCGAATCATCACAGCGGTAATCGAACAGGCGCGCCACGGGGACATCAAGCGCGACACGGATCAGATTCATTGTGCAGTCCGAAAAGTTAACGCACGGAATCCATGCGGATCGACAAAAGCTGCGTTAAGTCATTTACCAGCAAGGGTTTTTCGGCGATTTCACTTGTGGATAAGTCTGTTGATTAGCAACGACGGTGCATGAGTCTGGCGCCACCGTAACGAGATGCATAGCTGCAATCACCCCGGCTAATGAATAAATTCATCAATAAAATCAATGTATTACGGTGTCTTCTTTGCGCGTCAGACAGCGCCAGAAGCGACAGCCCGCAGATAACTCCTTGCTGTGCATAAGCTTTTTGTCTTATGCGCTGGATGCGCTCAGTGGTGCGCTGGGCTCAGCGTATGCACGGCGTCGACCAGAGCCGCCACATTCTCCGGCGGCGTGAACTGGGAAATGCCGTGCCCCAGATTGAAAACATGTCCCGATCCGGCGCCGTACTGGCGCAAAACGGCATCAACCTCGGTGCGGATGCTTTCCGGTGTGCTGAACAATACCGCGGGATCGAGATTACCCTGCAATGCCACCCTGTTGCCGACGCGCCGGCGCGCGTCGCCGATGTTGATCGTCCAGTCCAGCCCCACGGCACTGCAGCCGATGGCTGCAATGTCCTCCAGCCATAGCGCGCCGCCCTTGGTAAACACAATGCTGGGTACGGCTTGTCCCTCCCACTCGCGATGCAAGCCGGCGATGACGCGGCGCAGGTATTCCAGGGAAAACTCACGGTAAGCCGCGTCGGAGAGTGCGCCGCCCCAGGTATCGAATACCATGACGGCCTGTGCCCCGGCCTCGATCTGTGCGTTGAGGTAGGCGATGACCGCACGGGCATTGATGTCGAGCATGTGATGGAGCAACTCCGGCCGCGCATAAAGCATGCTCTTGACGAGCCGGAAGTCGTCGCTGCCCCCGCCCTCGATCATGTAACAGGCAAGCGTGAACGGGCTGCCCGAAAAACCGATTAACGGTACCTTGTTGTCCAGGGCCTGCCGGATCTGTTTGACGGCATCCAGCACATAACCCAGGCTGGCCGCAATATCCGGCACAGCGAGTTTCCGGATCGCGGCTTCATCGCGCAGCGGGCGCTTGAACTTCGGCCCTTCGCCTTCGGCGAAATAGAGCCCCAGACCCATGGCGTCAGGTATGGTGAGGATGTCTGAAAACAATATCGCCGCATCGAGGTTGAAACGCGACAGCGGCTGCAATGTCACTTCGGTCGCCAGATCCGGGTTTTTTGCCAGGGCGAGGAAGCTGCCGGCGCGTTCCCGCGTTGCCTTGTACTCCGGCAGATAGCGTCCGGCCTGACGCATGACCCAAACCGGCGTATATGGCGTCGGCTGCCGCAGCAATGCGCGCAGTAGCGTGTCGTTCTTTGGCGCCGGCATCAACGGGGAAGCTCGGAACTTCCCATCAGGAATTCGTCAACGGCACGCGCGCATTGGCGGCCTTCGCGTATGGCCCAGACCACCAGCGATTGCCCGCGCCGCATGTCGCCGGCCGCGAACACCTTGTTGACCGATGTCTGGTATTTCTCCGTATCGGCCTTGACGTTGCTGCGGTTGTCTTTTGCCACGCCCAGTTGCTCAAGCAGGCCATTCTGTAGCGGGCCGAGAAAGCCCATCGCCAGCAGCACGAGATCGGCTTTGATCGAGAACTCCGAGCCCGGAATTTCGCGCATTTGGCCGTCCCTCCATTCCACGCGGGCAGCGACCAGTTTCTCCACTTTGCCGTCCTTGCCCTCGAAGCGCTTGGTGGCCACCGCCCAGTCGCGCTGACAGCCTTCCTCATGTGAGCTCGAGGTGCGCAATTTTACCGGCCAGTAGGGCCATACTAGGGGCTTGTTTTCCTGCTCGGGAGGCTGCGGCAGCAGTTCAAACTGCGTGACCGCGGCAGCACCGTGCCGGTTTGATGTACCGACGCAGTCCGAACCGGTGTCGCCGCCGCCAATGACGACCACGTGCTTGCCAGTAGCCAGGATCTGTCCGGGTACTTTGTCACCGGCGACGATCTTGTTCTGTTGCGGCAAAAACTCCATGGCGAAATGAATACCATCCAGCTCGCGGCCGGGCACAGGCAGATCGCGCGGCTTCTCCGCACCGCCAGCCATGACGATTGCATCAAACTCACCGAGCAGCTTCTGCGCCGGCATGGCGCTGCTGCCCACGTCCTGATTGACGCAGAACTCAACGCCCTCTGCACGCATCTGCTCGACTCGGCGGTCGATCAGATGCTTCTCCATCTTGAAGTCCGGGATGCCATATCGCAGCAGCCCGCCGATACGATCGGTTTTTTCGAATACCACGACATCGTGACCCACGCGGCCCAGCTGCTGGGCGCAGGCGAGGCCCGCCGGACCGGAGCCAATCACCGCAACCCGCTTGCCGGTTCTGGTTGCGGCAGGCTGTG
>JBFKCU010000095.1:0-8738 GCA_041620115.1 Burkholderiales bacterium
GAAATTCCCGCGGCGGTCGACATACCGCGTCACGTGGCGATCATCATGGACGGCAACGGGCGCTGGGCGAAGCGCCGGTTTCTGCCCCGGATCGCGGGGCACCACAAGGGCATAGACGCCGTACGTCGGGTCGTGCGTGAATGCGCGGAGCGGGGCGTCGCTGCGTTGACCCTGTTTGCATTCAGCAGCGAAAACTGGCGCCGCCCTGCGGATGAAGTCTCTTTGCTGATGCAGTTGTTTGTTAGTTCGCTGCAGCAGGAAATAATGCGTTTGCACAACAACGGCATACGCTTTCGCGTAATCGGCGATGTTTCACGTTTTGACCAGATACTGATTGACCTGATCCGCGGCGCGGAGGAAATGACAGCGGACAATACCGGCATGACCCTCACGATTGCCGCCAACTACGGCGGGCGCTGGGACATCATGCAGGCGGTAAACAGGCTGCGTGCCGAGAGCGGCGGCAACGGCGAACCGTGGACGGAAGCGCAGTTATCACGTCACCTTGCGCTCGGCGACCTGCCGGAACCCGATCTGTTCATCCGTACCGGTGGCGAGCAACGGATCAGCAATTTTCTGCTCTGGCAATTGGCCTACACCGAACTTTATTTTACCGACATGCTGTGGCCGGATTTTGACGCTGCAGCGCTCGACCAGGCGATCGAGTCCTATCGCAAGCGAGAGCGCCGGTTCGGACGCACCAGCGAACAGGTTGCGGGCGAATCGAGCGGTTCCGGTCGCAGTGCCAGTGCCTGAGTCGCGCGCTGGTCGACGCGTCTAGCCATGTTTCGCACCAGGGTTCTTACAGCAGCCATCCTGTTGCCGGTTTTTGTAGGCGGGATGTTTTACCTTCCCGCCGTCTGGTGGGCGCTGTTGCTGCTGCCTTTGCTCCTCGCCGGTTCCTGGGAGTGGGCGGCTTTGAGCGGATTCAAATCCGCGGGGCGCTGGGGTTTCGGCTCGGCAGTACTGCTGTCGGCCTGCGCATTCTTGCTGATCGCAGGCGAATTCCAAACTACGGCGCTCGAGCAGCTTGCATATGGTTTGTCCGTAGTGTTCTGGCTGATTTGTGCACCGCTATGGTTGCAGCGAAAGTGGCGTTGCAGCCATCCGGCGGTGCACGTTGTGACCGGCTGGGTGGTGCTGGTTCCCACTTGGCTGGCCCTGGTACGGCTGCAGGAAACCCCGTGGGTGCTGCTTGCCGTCCTCGGTGTGGTCTGGGTGGCGGATAGTGCCGCCTATTTTGCCGGACACCGGTGGGGGCGCCGCAAACTTGCGCCTGCGATCAGTCCCGGCAAGACCTGGGAGGGTGTTCTGGGCGCTGCGATCGCGGTCGCGGTGTATTATGGCCTCGTATGGTTCTTCGGCTTTCGCGGTATAGCGCCCGACAGCGGGCTTTCCGCCGCAGTGCTGGTCGCGGTGCTCTTTCCACTGAGCATCGTGGGCGATTTGTTCGAATCCTGGAGCAAGCGCCTGGCCGGGGTGAAGGATAGCGGCACGTTGTTGCCCGGGCATGGTGGTGTTCTGGACCGCATCGATGCACTGACGTCGACATTGCCGCTGGCAGCCTTGACACTGCCATGGATACTGTAGCTGTAGCGCTAAATGACATGCAATATTTGACCATCCTCGGATCCACCGGCAGTGTCGGCGTCAATACGCTGGACGTGGTGGCGCGCAATCCGGGCAGATTCGAAATCATTGCCCTGACCGCCAGATCGCAGACAGATCTGCTGTTTACGCAGTGCCGCCGTTTTGAGCCGCGATTCGCAGTACTCCTCGATGATGCACTCGCCTCACGTCTGCAGAATCAGCTGAGAAATGCCGGCATAGGCACAGAAGTGCTGTGCGGCGTGGAAGCGATGGAGCGCGTGGCTGCATTGCCGGAGGTCACCACTGTGGTGGCAGCAATCGTCGGTATTGCGGGATTGCGGTCGACGCTTGCCGCTGCAGGTTCAGGCAAGAAAATCCTGCTGGCAAACAAGGAGTCGCTGGTGACGGCCGGCGCATTGTGCATGGCGGCGGTTCGCGCAAGCGGTGCGCAGTTGCTGCCCCTCGACAGCGAACATAATGCCATTTACCAGGCATTGCCGGCGTCGCGATCGGGATCATTGGCCGATGCCGGGGTGCGCCGCATATTGCTCACCGCGTCCGGGGGGCCGTTTCGCACAAAGCCGAGGGAAGAACTTGCCCATGTGACACCGAAGGAGGCAATTGCGCATCCGAACTGGGTCATGGGGCAGAAAATATCGGTTGATTCCGCAACCATGATGAACAAGGGCCTGGAAGTCATTGAGGCACACTGGCTGTTTGACGCGGTGCCGGAGATCATCGAGGTCGTGGTGCATCCGCAAAGCGTGATTCACTCAATGGTTGAGTACCGTGACGGGTCGGTCATCGCGCAACTCGGAAATCCCGATATGCGCACGCCTATTGCTCATGCTTTGGGTCTTCCCGATCGCATCGAATCAGGCGCGGCTTATCTTGATCTGGCCAAATTGGGCAGCCTGCATTTTGAAGCGCCTGATTACGGCCGTTTTCCCTGCCTGCGAATTGCCTATGATGCATTGCGTGCCGGTGGTGCCGCAGTTGTCGCGCTTAATGCAGCGAATGAAATAGCGGTTGCCGAATTTCTCGGGCATCGCATCGGTTATCTTGATATCCCCAGGCTGATTGAAGAGGTTCTGGCTTCGACGCCGGCGCGTGAAATTGTGTCGCTCGACGATGTGGAGGATATAGACCGGCAGGCGCGTGTCGATGCACATAGGGCGTGTGCACAACATTTTGTGCCGCCGCGACGCGGCGAAAGGTTGCTGCACACATGAGTGTATTGCTGACGATAGCTGCCTTTATCGTGGCACTGAGCGTGCTGGTTGTGGTTCACGAATACGGCCATTACTGGGTGGCGCGGCGCTGCAATGTCAAAGTGCTGCGTTTTTCCGTGGGTTTCGGCAAGGTAATCTGGTCGCGGAGATTCGGGCGCGATGGCACCGAGTGGGCCATCGCAGCGGTACCGCTGGGCGGTTACGTCAAGATGCTGGATGAGCGTGAAGGCGAGGTCGCCGCTGAAGACCGTGATCGCGCTTTCAACCGCAAATCGGTATGGCAGCGCTTCGCCATTGTCAGCGCGGGGCCGATGGCCAATTTTCTGGCAGCCATCCTGCTGTACTGGTTCCTGTTTCTTCATGGCATTCCGGGCCTGATTCCAACGTTGTCGGCTCCGCCGGCCGGCAGTGCGGCCATGCAGGCCGGGTTTTCCAGAGGCGACACCATCACCGGCGTGGGCGGGACCCGAGTGCAGTCCTGGCAGGATTTCCGCTGGATCATGTTACAGGGCGTCCTCGATGGAAAGGCCGTAACCATCGAAGTGAAAAATGATGCCGGTCAGACGGTGCACCGCGAATTGCGTCTCGAAGGGCTGTCGCCGCGGGATGTTGAAGGCGACGTACTTGCCACGCTTGGCTTTGCCCGATCCAGAATAACGTTTCCCCCGGTCATGGGTGACCTTACTGCGGGTGGTCCCGCGGCACGTGCCGGCCTGCAAAAGGAAGATGTCGTGTTGTCGATCAACGGCCAGTCGATTGCAAGCTGGGATGACCTGGTGCAGAAAGTCCGTGCCGCGCCGGATCGGGAACTGCAATTCCGCATCCGGCGCGGCAACGCAGAATTGCCGGTGCAGGTCACTCCCGACACCGTGCGTGCCGGCGACACTGCATTCGGGCGCATCGGCGCATCCCCGCGGCTGGATGACGCTGCGATGCAGCGCATGATGACCACCGTCAGTTATGGGCCGGTCGAGGGGTTGATCAAGGCGGTGATCAAGACCTGGGAAACGGCCTTGTTCAGTCTGAGGATGCTGGGCAAGATGGTAATGGGCGAGGTTTCGTTGAAAAACCTCAGCGGGCCGATCACGATTGCCGACTATGCAGGGCAGTCGGCGCAAAATGGCTGGATTTCCTACATGCTCTTTCTGGGGCTGATCAGCATCAGCCTGGGCGTGCTGAATTTGCTGCCCGTACCGTTATTGGACGGGGGGCACTTGATGTATTATTCCGTCGAGATTCTGACCGGTAAACCAGTATCGGAACAAATCATGGAAACCGGCCAGCAAATCGGTATAGCCCTCCTGTTTGCACTGATGGTTTTCGCACTCTACAACGACATCAACCGCTTGATCGGCAGCTAAAAAATGGCATTTTCCCGATGGGTTTTCGCAGCTCTGGCCGTTTTCTCGTCCCACGTCGCAGCGATTGAGCCTTTCGTCATCAAGGATATTCGCGTTGAGGGTATCCAACGCACCGATGCTGGAACGGTTTTTAGTTATCTGCCGGTAAAAGTCGGCGACACGATGACCGATGAGAAAGCTGCGCAGGCGATCAGGGCGCTGTTCGGGACAGGGTTCTTCAAGGACGTATCGATTGAGGCCGACGGCGGCGTACTGGTCGTCGCGGTGCAGGAGAGGCCCTCGGTTGCGCAGGTCGAGTTCTTCGGCGTCAAGGAATTCGAGAAGGAGCAGTTGGTCAAGAGCCTGCGGCAGATCGGTCTCGGTGACGGGCGCATTTTCGACCGTTCCCAGCTCGACCGTGCCGAGCAGGAACTGAAACGGCAGTATCTGAGTCGCGGCCGCTATGCGGTAGTGGTGACCACCACGGTGACACCGCTGGAACGTAACCGCGTCGCAATCAACTTCAATGTTGAAGAGGGCGAGGTCGCCAAGATTCGCCAGATCAGCCTGATCGGCGCAAAGGCTTTCAAGGAGCAGGACCTGATCGACCTGTTTGTGCTGCGCACCCCGGGATGGATGACCTGGTGGAGCAAGCATGATCAGTATTCCCGCCAGAAACTGACGGCTGACCTGGAAGTACTGCGATCGCATTATCTTGATCGCGGCTATCTGGGGTTCAATATCGATTCAACGCAGGTGACGATATCACCGGACAAGAAAGATATTTTCATCAGCGTCAGCATCACGGAAGGGCCTAAGTACACGATTTCCGATATCAAGGTCGCCGGGGAACTGCTGCTGCCCGAGGCTGAGATTCTCAAATTGATCACGGTGAAACCGGGTGAAGTCTTTTCACGTGCCCGTATCACCGAATCGACGAAAAACATTAGCGACAGGCTGGGCAACGATGGCTATGCATTTGCCAACGTTAACGCGGTGCCGGACCTGGACAAGACCAAGAATCAGGCTTCATTTACGTTTTTTATAGATCCGGGCAGGCGCGTCTATGTCAGGCGGATCAACGTTGCCGGCAACAACCGTACGCGCGATGAGGTCATCCGCAGGGAAATGCGCCAGCTCGAGGGCGGATGGTATTCCGCGGACAAGATTACCCTGTCCCGCAGCCGCGTCGACAGACTGGGTTATTTTGATGCCGTCGATATAGAAACGCCGTCGGTAACGGGAACCACGGATCAGGTAGACATCAATCTATCCGTAAGAGAAAAGCCCACGGGCAATATATTGCTCGGCGCCGGTTTCGGCAGCGGCGAGGGCGTCATCCTGTCGGGCGGCGTGACCCAGCAGAACATTTTCGGCTCGGGAAAATACGTCTCGGCGCAGGTGAACACGAGCAAGATCAACACCGTTTACGCGCTGTCATACACCGACCCTTATTTTACGGTGGATGGTATCAGTCAGGGTTTTGACGTCTACTCGCGCGAGGTCGACGGTACCAACGGCGGGTTGGGACGTTACATCACCAAGACGCTGGGCGGTGGAATCCGCTTTGGCGTTCCGGTAACCGAGCGGGATACGATTACCTACGGCTTGGGTTATGAGGAAACGTCGATTACAACATTCGACGACAGTCCCTTGTTTTACCGTGATTATGTCGCAACCTTCGGCAAGGACAATGATGCGATCGTCGGCAGCATGGGCTGGATCCGGGACGGGCGCGACAGCTTGATTTACCCGACCAAGGGCACGTACCAGCGCGCTGTCGGTGAAGTCGGGTTGCCCGGGGGCTCCCTGCAGTATTACAAGGCCAGCTACCAGTACCAGCGATATTTCCCGCTGACCCGCGAATACACCCTGATGCTGAACGGCGAAGTTGGCTACGGTGACGGCTCGGGCAGCAAACCGCTCCCGTTTTTCAAGAATTTCTTCGCTGGCGGTGTAAACTCGGTACGTGGGTACCGGCAGTCTACAATTGGCCCCAAGGACGAGAATGGCGACCCGCGTGGCAGCACCCACCGGCTGCTCGGTAATGCGGAATTTCTGTTTCCGTTTCCGGGGTTGAAAAATGACAGGTCAGTGCGTTTGGGAGCGTTCGTTGATGCGGGTATGGTCGCCAATACGTATGACTTCGGTGATTTTCGCTATTCAGCCGGGATGTCGGTACTGTGGGCGTCACCGTTTGGCCCGTTGAAGATCAGTATGGCAAAGGCGATCAATGCGCAAAGCGGCGACCGTACGCAGGTATTTCAGTTTACGTTTGGTGGAGCTTTTTGAGTGCAGTATTCGACATTGGCGCCCGGCGCGATGCCATGAAATGGATTGAGGAGAGCATGTTGAAACGATTATTGTTGATGATCGCTGCGCTGGCCGCGGTGTCCGGCGCCCCCAATGCGATGGGCGCCGACCTCAAAATCGGTTTTATTGATCAGGAGCGGATAACCCGGGAAAGTGCGCCTGCGGAACGCGCGAGCAAACAACTCGAAAAGGAGTTTGCGCCACGTTCACAGGAATTGCAGCGCCGCGAGGGGCAGATCAAGACCCTGCAGGGGCAGCTCGAAAAAGACGCTTTGACGATGAGCGAAAGCGACCGGCGTGCCAAGGAACAGGAACTGGGCCGATTGACGCTCGATTTTCAGCGTATGCAGCGGGAATACAGGGAAGATCTGAACCTGCGCCGCAATCAGGAGCTGGGTGCATTGTTTGAGCGCGCGAACCGCGTGATCAAGCAGATTGCGGAGGCTGAAAAGTACGACATTATTTTTCAGGAAGCGGTCTACCGGAATCCCAAGATCGATATCACTGACAAGGTCTTGAAGGCGCTGGCTGACGGTAAATAGTCGTGGGAACTGCAACAGCTCGCCGGCATTGCCCCGCTCCCGCAGCGGGCCATCAAAGAACGATCGGGCGGGCATGTCGCTGAGTCTGCAGGAGATCGTCAGCCGTCTCGGGGGGGAGCTGATCGGCAGCGGCGATGTGGAAGTCCGGCAGGTTGCCACGCTTGAAAAGGCTGCTCCGGATACCATCACTTTTCTGGCCAATGAGCGCTATCTAAAACAGTTGAAGGCCACTCGTGCCGGTGCGGTCATCGTCGGTGAACGTTTGCGCGGGGCACTGGATGCGCCGCATATTGTTGCCGCCAATCCATACGTCTATTTCGCCCGCGTGTCCGCCTTGTTCAATCCGCAGTCCGTGACGCGCGCGTCGCGCCATGCGAGTGCGGTCATACACCCCGGTGCCGTTCTGGGGGAAGCAGTGCACGTATCTCCGCATGCAGTAATCGAGGACGGCGCCGTCATCGGCGCGGGTTGCAGCATCGGAGCCGGTACTTATGTGGGTGCCGGCGTCACGTTGGGCGACGGCTGTGTGTTATATCCCAGCGTCACGATCTATCATGACTGTTCCCTGGGTAAACGGGTCATCGTCCATGCCGGCGTCGTCATCGGTGCAGACGGGTTCGGCATTGCTATGGAGCAGGATCACTGGGTCAAGGTGCCTCAGATCGGACGGGTCAGAATCGGCGATGATGTTGAAATCGGTGCCAACACGACCATCGACCGCGGCGCGATTGATGACACGATTATCGAGGACGGGGTAAAACTGGATAATCAGATACAGGTGGGACACAACGTGCACATCGGCGCGCATACGGCCATTGCGGCCTGCGTGGGCATTGCCGGGAGTTCCCGCATCGGGCGTTTTTGCCGCATCGGCGGCGCTTCCGGCATTGCGGGGCACCTGAGCATTACCGATAACGTAGAAATATCAGCACACACGCTGGTGACCAAATCGATCGCGGAGGCGGGAACTTATACCGGCGCCTATCCCTTCGAGTCGAACCGGGAGTGGCGACGCAACGCAGCGAGTCTGCGCAACCTGACAGAGCTCACGGGCAGGGTGCGGGCGCTGGAACGGGAGCTTAAGTTGCACAAGAAAGGAACAACATGAACACCATGGATATCAAGGAGATTCTGCGATATCTGCCGCATCGTTACCCGTTTCTGCTGATCGATCGGGTGCTTTCTTACGAGGCGGGGAAAAGTATCGAGGCATTGAAAAACGTAACGATCAACCAACCGTTTTTTACCGGTCATTTTCCGCACCATCCGGTGATGCCGGGCGTGCTGATTATTGAAGCCATGGCGCAGGCTGCTGCGATCCTGTCGTTCGTCACCATGGGAGCCAAGGCCGATGACCAGTCGATTTATTATTTCGTCGGCATCGATAACGCGCGCTTCAAGAAACCCGTGACGGCGGGTGACACCCTGCGTCTGCAGGTGACGCTGGCCCGGCACGTCCGCGGTATCTGGAAATTCGGCGCGGTGGCGCGCGTTGACGAGGCCGTGGTGGCGGAAGCCGAACTGATGTGCACGGTCCGCAACCTGCCAGACGGCAAAGCCTGAGGCGGGGCGTGGCTGCGCGCATCCATGCTACGGCGGTCGTCGATTCGCGGGCGCGGCTGGCCGATGATGTCGCGGTCGGACCTTATTCCATCATCGGCCCCGAGGTCGAGATCGGCCCTGGAACCCATATTGGCCCGCATGTCGTCGTCGCGGCGCAC
>JBFKCU010000096.1:0-8731 GCA_041620115.1 Burkholderiales bacterium
GACCGCCGCAACCACGCGATCAAATGTGTCGCGACGGCCGAAACCATCGGCCGCACCGGCGTGGAAATGGAGGCTTTGACCGCAGCGAGCATTGCGCTGCTGACCGTTTACGACATGTGCAAGGCGGTGGACCGGGGCATGCGCATCGAGACACTCCAGCTCGATGAAAAGCGCGGTGGCAAATCCGGTTCGTGGAAAACCTCTCGACGTCTACGTTAATTGAGATTAGACATGGAATTCCCATAAGAATTCCCAATGACCGGATTCAGATTGCGTATCAAGCTGCCGGTGGACAAGGGCCGCCTTGTTGGCTAGGATTAATAAAATTTTAGCGTCAGCTAATATTTCTTAGCGGATTGTGCTCGAGGTCAACACGGCGATCAGCAGTCAAAGCATTGATCCCCGTACGTCGTGACGCAATCGTCGTTATCTAACAGGAGGAGTTCACATGAAACAGTTACGCCGTAATTTCCTGAAGTTGTCGGGCGGTGCCGGTGCCATGGCCGCCGTCGCCGCTGCGGGCCTGCTCAAAGCCGGGTCAGTCTGGGCAGCGCCGTGGAACAAGAGCGCATTCGAATCGAAGGGGGCGGCCGACGTTCAGAAGAATCTGGGCGCGACAAATTTGATTGAAAGCAAAGACATCATCATTACGGCTCCGGATATTGCCGAAAACGGCGCCACGGTGCCGGTCGCCGTAACAAGCAAGATCCCTAACACCCAGAGCATCGCCATCATCGCGGAAAAGAATCCGTTCCCGCTGGCAGCCAGTTTCGACATCATGCCCGGCGGCGACAGCTATGTGTCGACACGGATCAAGATGGGCCAAACGTCCGATGTGCGCGCAATTGTGAAAGCCGACGGCAAGTTCTACACCGCGGCGAAGGAAGTCAAAGTCACCGTCGGCGGCTGCGGCTGATCGGCTGTCACCAGAGAAACCACCATAACAAGATCTACCGATAACAAGAGGAGCAAGACATGGCTGACCCGATGAAAATCCGCGCCACCCTGCAGGGCGACACGGCGGACGTGCGGATTCTGATGCGGCATCCGATGGAAACCGGCACACGCAAGACATCGTCCGGCGTCGTACCATTGCATTTTATTCAAAGCGTTATCGTCCAGCACAATGGCAAGACCGTACTCGATGCACAGTGGAGCCAGGCGATCTCCCAGAATCCGTTTCTCGGAGTGCGTGTCAAGGGCGCGAAGGTAGGCGACAAAATCAGCGTCACGTGGACGGACAATAAAGGCGACAAACGCACTGACGAAGTTGCAGTTTCGGCAGGATCGTAAACAGACTTCGCCAGCAGCATTGTTCAAAATCAATAATAGGAGGAGATCATGGTGAAAATGCACGGCATCCGCTTTACGGCGTGCGCCATCCTGTGTCTGTCACTGGCCCCGCCGGTTCTGGCCCAAGGCGACCTTTCGGTGGGCCGGAAAATGCTGACCGAAGACAATCCAGGCGATTTGTGGGTCGATATCGGCAAGGAGCTGTTCTACCAGAAGCGCGGCCCCAAGAAAGCATCCCTGGAACAGTGCGATTTCGGCATGGGGCCAGGAAAACTCGAAGGCGCTGCCGCACGCATGCCTCGTTATTTCGCGGATACCGACAGGGTCGAAGACCTTGAATCGCGCCTGCTGACCTGCATGACCAGACTGCAGGGTTTCGACCGCAAGGAACTGGCCAAGAAGGCGATCAGCTCGCCGCGCAGCAAGGGCTCTGACATAGAAGCACTGGCGCTCTACGTGACGTCTCGCTCGAACGGCATGAAGGTCAATGTCACGCTCAGCCACCAGAAAGAGTACGACATGTACAAGGCGGGCGAATACCTGTTCTATCGCCGCAGCGGGCAGACGGATTTCGGTTGTGTCCAATGCCATGGCGAACCGGACAAACGCATACGTCTGCAGGATCTGCTGCACATGACCAGCAAGGCGGGGGCGCAGGAAGTAGCCTCGACCTGGCCAGCCTATCGCGGCGCCCATTATGTCGTTCGCACCATGCAGTGGCGGCTAAATGACTGCGTCTGGCAGATGCGTCTGCCCGACCTGGACTATGGCACAGACTACTCGATTGCTTTGACCATGTTTCTCAACCGCCGCGGCAACGACGCAGTAATGCAAGTGCCCGGATTCAAACGCTAAGGGGGACGAGATGAAAAATAAATGGTTGAAGTGGTCCGTATTCGCTGCCGCAGGTTTGATCGTAGCCGGTTGTGCTACCTATCCAGATCAGGCGACAACGAAGCAGATGGCGGAGAAAATGGTATTCGAGGGTTTTATCTACTCCGCCGAACACAAGAGCCGCCTCGTGCAGGACCGATCGCAGCAGATCTGCAGCAAGATCGGCGATGCCAAACTCACGCAGGAGGAAGCGGCCGAAGTGGTCAAGCTGGCTCGCGCGTCGATCAAGTACCCGGCGTCCGGAAAACTCGTTGGCGACTGGAAAACCGGCGACAAGCTGGCGCACAACGGCGCGGGTGATCGGATCCGCAACGGCAAGGAAGAAAGCCGCAAGGAAAACGGCGCACTGTGCCAGAACTGCCACGGGCTGGCGCCGGGTGAAATCAATGTCGGCAACGTCGGCCCCAGCCTGACCGGGTACGGCAAGCAACGCGGCAATTCCGAAGCCATCGCCAAATACACCTACGAGAAAATCTACAACGCGTGGATGTATTTCCCGTGCTCGAACATGCCCCGGCTGGGCGCGACCGAACACTTGACACCGGAACAGATCACCCACGTGGTGGCCTTCCTGATCGATCCGCAGTCGCCAATCAACAAATAAGCCAACGTTGCTGCAGTAAACCGGGGGCTTGGGCAACCAAGCCTCTTTTTTTGGAGTCCATAGACATGCACCTGTCACGCCGGGAGTTCCTGCAAATCATGGCCGTCGCCGCCGCGCAAGGCATGCCGCTGGCAAGCGGCAGCGCGTTTGCCGCGGCGCGCAGCGGCGAGCTCTACGCGCTGGGCAAGCCGCAGGGCAACGTCACGCTGATGCATTTCACCGATTGTCACGCGCAGTTGCTGCCGGTCTATTTCCGCGAGCCGGATGTCAACATCGGTGTCGGCGACGCTCGCGGCCAGCCGCCGCACATCGTCGGCGACGCTTTGCTGAAACAGTTCGGAATCAAAGCCGGCACGCGCGAAGCCCATGCCTTCACCTATCTGAACTATGTCGATGCCGCCCGCACTTACGGCAAAGTCGGCGGCTTTGCCCACCTCGCGACGCTGGTCAAACAGGTGCGCACACAGCGACCCGGCGCCCTGCTGCTCGACGGCGGCGACAACTGGCAAGGTTCGGCCACCGCACTGTGGAGCAATGCCCAGGACATGATCGACGCGTCAAAACTCCTGGGTGTGGACATCATGACCGGGCACTGGGAATTCACCTACGGCGCCAAGCGCGTGCAGGAGGTGCTGGCCAAGGACTTCAAGGGACAGGTCGAGTTTCTCGCCCAGAATGTCCGCACGGCCGATTTTGACGACCCCGTCTTCAAGGCGTATACCCTGCGCGAGATCAACGGTGCACCGATGGCCATCATCGGCCAGGCGTTTCCCTACACACCGATTGCCAATCCGCGGCACCTCGTCGCCGACTGGACGTTCGGCATACAGGAAGAACGCCTGCAGAGAACCGTTGATGACGCACGCAAGAAGGGCGCGCATGCCGTAGTGCTGCTGTCGCACAATGGTATGGATACCGACCTCAAGCTCGCCTCGCGGGTCACCGGCATCGATGCCATCCTCGGCGGCCACACCCACGACGCGGTGCCGCAACCAGTGATAGTCAAGAATCGCGGTGGCACGACGCTGGTCACCAACGCCGGCTCCAACGGCAAGTTCCTCGCCGTGCTGGACCTCGACGTGCGCGGCGGCAGCGTGAAGTCGTCTCAATACCGGCTGCTGCCCGTTTTTGCCAACCTGCTTGATGCCGACCCCGCGATGGCGGCGTTGATCAAGAAGCACCGCGCCCCGCACGAAACCAAGCTCAACGAGAAACTGGCCGTCAGCGAAGGCCTGCTGTTCCGTCGTGGCAACTTCAACGGCAGCTTTGACCAGTTGATCCTCGACGCCCTGCTTGAAACCAAGGACGCGGAAATTGCATTTTCACCCGGGTTTCGCTGGGGTACCTCCATCCTGCCGGGTGAAGCCATCACACTGGATGATGTAATGAACATGACCGCCATCACCTACCCGCAGGTTACGCTCAGCAACATCACCGGTGAGAACCTGAAGAATCTCCTTGAAGATATTTGCGACAACCTGTTCAACCCGGACCCGTATTACCAGCAGGGCGGTGACATGGTGCGCGTTGGCGGCCTGCAGTACGCCTGCAATCCAACCGAGAAGATCGGCAGCCGCATCACGGACATGCGTCTTAAAGGCAAGACGATAGAAGCCGGAAAAACCTACAAGCTGACGAGTTGGGCACCGGTGGCCGAAGGTGCTTCCGGTGAGCCGGTCTGGGATGTGGTCACACGCTACCTGCGCGACAAGAAGACCATCAAAGCACCGGTGCTGAACCGGCCGCGCGTGACCGGCGTGGCGGGAAATCCGGGCCTGTCGCCCTGAGCCAACCGCTGCCGCGGCTATTCGGCGATCCAGCCCTGCGCCCAGAATCGCGGCAGCAGAATCTTCCCCGGCATACGGGTCAAATAAGCCTCTTCCCGCTCCGCGAGGCGGCCGATTTCCGGCGCAACGCCATAGGCCACACTACCGACGGCAAACAGCACTACGGCGAGCATCACAGCGCGTTCAACCAAACCGCCGCGCGCCGTGTGCCGTACTGAAAAATAGGCGCCCATCGCCCATCCGCACAACAGCACCAGGACCGTCTGGCTGACCGGCATGACCAGTACGCCGTCCACCATCGCCTGCGCTGCCGCACCGGAAAGCGCGGCCAGCAGCGCAACTTCAACCATGCCCTTGCAATCCTCACCCTGCGCGGCGCTGCGGCGCACATGACCTGCAAAGGCCAGTCCGGCAGCGGCACAGACACCCGTCAGCAGCAAGGCCGCAGGAATCCCCCACTCCGCGGCCCATTGAAGCACCGCGTTGTGCGGATGCGCGCCCACCTCGGTCGCGAAATAGGCATAGTGCATCGGCCCTATGCCCAGCAGCGGGTGGTGAGTTGCAAATCCCGCGGAGGTAGCCCACAGCACCTCACGCATGGACAGCGAAACAATGTCTCCAGTACGGTGAAGAAACTCGGCCGGCTGCTGCTCCAGTTGCGGGATCAGCAGTATGAACACGGCGTAAAATGCAAGGCCGAAGAGCAGGCAGATGAACTGCCTCGTGATCCATTGCCGCCCGGTCTTCCCGCCAAATATCAAGACCGCAACGCCGCCGACCAGCAATGCACCCCAGGTGCCGCGGGTCCCGGAGCCGACTGCCAGCATCCACCACACGACAGGAACCAGCCACAACAGTATCTTGCGTGAGGGCGTCGATCCCCACCACAGCGCGGGGAGCAACAAAAACGGCAGCAGCATGGTCTGCATCTGACCGAAGAACCTGACGTTCGAAAATCCCGTATACAACTCGCGCACATTGAACCCCTGTCCGTACGCCGGTCCCTGGAGCAGCATGGCAGCGTAAACGGTCATCGTGGTCACCGTGTACGCCGTCGCGGTCGCAAAAAACAGCAGCACCAGCCATTGATCAAGGTGCCCGCCGAACCGGCGCCGCTCCGTCGCAACCATTAAAGCCAGGATCAGCAGCAACGCGTGCAAGCTCCATTCGAGCAGCGCCCAGCGGACCAGCGGCGCCAGAATCCCGGAGGCCAGACCCAGCGCGAACGCGGCGAGTAGCGCCGTGCGTATCCAATACCGCAATCCTACCCAAATGTCGGTCAGCGCTCGAGCCGCACTCGGTGCAAGCAGGGGCAGCAGAGCCGCCGTCAGCAGGCCAAGTTGGGCCAATCGCTGACCGTCATGCCACTGGAGTCCCGTCGCGAGGTCGACATTGGGCGCGATGAACACGTAGGCCGCCAGTGCCCATAATGTGCCTGTCATCGGACCGGACGGGAGCCTCAGTCCTGCACCTGGTTGGTGAGAATGCTCAATTGACATCACGTGATGTGCGCACCAGAGTCCCGAAATGGGTAGATAATTTTTGACTCAGGCACCGATGCTCAACCGCAGCCTCGAGAAATAAACTCTGTCACAGCCCTCATCCGGTAACGAATCGAATGATTCGAACATCAGTGTACGAAAAAAAGCCCCGGAAACCGGGGCTTTTCCGCAACGATGCAGAATATCAGGTACCTACGCCAGTCTTGGATTTCGTGCAGTTCAAATTGTTATAGGACCAGGTAACAGCGGTTGCACCGGGAACCGGCGTCAGGCGCACTTGGCAGTCACCGACCCCCGGCGTACCGATGATCGTGAATGCACCGGCAGTCGTGGTGCCGTAGTCCATCGCTGAAACGTTACCGCCAGAGGCCGGCAGGGCCGGGGTTCCGGTCGCCGAAATCACCTCGGCTGCGGTATCGCATTCCGTGATGAAACCGTTGTTGTTCTGCAGGCATTCCGCCACAGCAGTCTTGAACGACTGAATGCGCGAGATGTTGTCCTGCCACTTCGCACGGGTGATGTAGTCCTGGTATTGCGGAATCGCAATCGCCGCCAGAATACCGATAATCGCGACGACGATCATCAGTTCGATCAGCGTAAAGCCTTTTTGCAGATTTTTCATATGAATGCTCCCAAAAATTTAGAAAACGTTAGCAGGTCACTGCCCGCGCAACGTATAACGCAAGAGCTGTACCAAGAGGCCGTCTGCCATGTCAATTAACCCTGACATGATATGTAAGTAATTGTTTTATAATTATTTTTTTGTTTCCACTGAAACAATGTCACTGAGTTTTTGTGACATGGTTCACATTCCAGAAATCCCGCGTAGCCCCCAGAAATTCCATATTGCGGACAAAGATCGACAAGTCATTACACGCCGTCAGAATATGACAAAACTTGTCACTAGCCCTTTGCGGACAGCCGTCGCGTCAAATCCTGCTTCACGTTGCCGATTACCCCATCCCAGGCACCCGGCTCGGTCTGCCGGTATAAATGTGCGGTCGGGTACCAGGGCATGGTCGCGCCAGCGAGACCGTAGCGCCATTCCGGCACGTACGCGGCCATCACCCAAACCGGCTTTCCCAGGGCCCCCGTCAAATGGATCACCGACGTACATACGCTGATCACCAGATCCAGCGCGCTGACCAGGGCGGCGGTTTCATCATAGTCGCCGTCGATCGCGTCCGCCCAGTCGACAATCGGTATGCCGTGCGTGCTTTCAAACGCCGTGATCTCTTCGGTGCGTTTGCCATATTGCAGATTGACCCAACGCACCCCGGGTGTGGACAGCACCGGCAACAAGTCGCCCAACGCGAGCGTCCGCCGGTCCCTGTGGGTAAACACCGTGCCGCCGCGCCAGGAAATCCCGATCTTCAACCCGGCCCCCAGTGCGGCCAATTGTGCCTGCCAATGCCGGACACGCTCGGGGTCGGGCTTGAGATAACCCTGGTGCTGCGGAAAATCGCGCAACGCGCTGCGCAGGTAGCACGCGAGGCTTGCCGTGTAGCTGCGGACATCGGCCGGCAATGCCATCACCGCCTGCTGCTTCTCGCGGTCGTCCCCGACGGGATGAAAAGTCGCCCCGGGAAATGAGCGCACGAACAGCTTTTCCAGCCGCGGTTCACACTCGATATGGCAGTGTTTGGCGTCTTTGATCAGTTGCGGAAAGCAGGATGAATACATGATTTCATCACCCAGCCCCTGTTCGCGCATCACGTGAAGCGTTCGGTCACGCAATGATGTGCCGTTCCAGCGAGGCACACAGCGCCGCATGTCCTTGTTCCGGTCCAGGCGGAAGCGCTGCTCAAACCCCTGCCAGCCCTCGCGGTACTTGCCCCGCATCAGGTTGATCAGTCCGATATGGAATTGCGCATCCGGATAGTCAGGATCAAGCTTCAGTGCACGACGGTAGGCTGCCATGGCCTCGTCCACCTTGCCCAGGCCGAAAAGCGCGGAGCCCAGAGTTACATATATCTGCGGCTTGTCGGCGCGGTGCGTCAGAGTTTTCCGGCAGGCTTCCACGGCTCCCTGCATGTCGGTCATGCCGTACCGTGCGAATGCCAACAGACACAGCGTTTCGTAGTTTTCGCCGTTCTCCAGCACCGCGCGCTCGGCAAGTCGCAATGCCTCCGAGTACATACCCAGCCGATCGAGCGCCGCAAACAGTTTGAGCATGATATCGAATCGCTCCGGCGCGTACTCCTGCGCCATGGATAACTCTGCAAGCGCATCCTCGCGCCGGTCCATAGCCTCCAGAATCTCTACCAGCAGCAGGCGATATCGAACTTCTCGGGGTTGGCGTGCGATCGCTTCGCGGCAATGGCGTTCGGCAGCCTGATAATCCCCGGCTTTACGGAGCACCCCAGCCAGGTCCGCCTGCGCCTCAGGCATTTCCGGATCAATCTCGACCGCGGTTCGCAGAAACTGTCCAGCTTCCTCGTACCGATCGAGTTCCACCAGTGCGCGGCCGCACAGATGATTGGCGTGGGCACTCCGCGGCGTGCGTGCGAGCAGGGCCTTGCAGATCCTGATGACTTCTTCATGATCCTTGGCATTAAAAGCCGCGATCGCCGGCTCGAGCCCCGGCAATGCGTCACGTTCTCGTCGCGCACGCAATGCCTGCGCGGGCGCACGTAGCAGGCCAACCAACA
>JBFKCU010000097.1:0-8679 GCA_041620115.1 Burkholderiales bacterium
GAGCTTGCGCCCGCGCGCCGCCCGGAACAGGCTCGCGCGGCCGAACGGCAGGTTCACCAGGATCGCGGTTCCGGTGTCGCGCGCCACCCCGAGCAGGCGCTCTTCGACGCTGCGCTCGGCCATCGAATAGTTCACCTGGATGAAGTCGAGCTTGTCCTGCTGCATGATTTCGATGAGGCGCGCGTTGGCGTCTTCCTGGCGCTGCGAGTGGGTGACGCCGATGTAGCGGAAATGGCCCTGCTGTTTCCATTCGCGCACGATGGCGAGCTGCGAGGCGACCATGCCGCGGTCGAGGAAGCCGACATTGTGCATCTGCATCAGGTCGATTTTCTGCGTATGCAGCCGCTGCTGCGATTGCTTCATCTGCGCGACGAAGGCTTCGTTGTTGTTCGAGCGCACCTTGGTGGCAAGAAACACTTTATCGCGCACTTTCAAGTCGGCGAGCAGATCGCCGACGACAGCCTCTGCGCTGCCGTAGGAAGGCGCGGTGTCGATCAGTTTCGCACCGCCTGCGAGCAGGGTCTGGATGACCTTGCTGCGTTCGGCGCGTTTTTCGGCATCACTGTCGAAATCAAACACGATCGCGGTGCCGAGGCCGATGACCGGCAGCATTTCTTTTGATTTCGGGATCGGCCGGCTGAGCAGCGGTTTCGCTGTGCCTTGCGCCCAGGACAGTTCGGGCAGTGCAGTGGCGGCGGCCAGCCCTGCGCCCAGTGCGAGCATTTGGCGGCGTGTATATAACCTGTTGATTTTTTTCATAAAATAATTATTTCTGTGAGGTGTATGAAGAGGGTGTGGCTGCGCGTCGTTCCTGTGCGCGTCCCAGTCCGAGCGCGAGTGCCAGCCAAAGCACAGCAACCGGTACTGTGGCCAGCGAAATCGTGCCGAGTTCCAGGCCGAGGCCGCGCAGTGCGTGAAACAACCAGCCGCTGACGGCATCGCCGCCGCGGAACACGACGTTGTCGATCACATACTTGGCCTTGTATTTTTCTTCGCGCTCGACCACGGTGAACAGGATTTCGCGCGCGGGATTGGAGATGGCGAAGTTGGCGGCGCGCTGTGTGGCCTGGAAGGCGATGACCACCCACAGCATGGGTGTCAGCGCCAGCGCGAGAAAGCCCAGGGCGAACACCAGCGGCAGGAAGGCGGCCGCGGGCCCTGCGCCGAAGCGGCGGATGAGCTTACCGGTGACCAGCACTTGCACGATGATGGTCAGCAGGCTTACCGCGAGGTCGATGCGCGCGAAGATGGCGGTGCGCCGGTTCGGATCATCGGACAGCGCGGCGACGATGTTGGCCTGCTGGAAATAGAGAAAAGTGCCGGCCAGCGACAGCAGCGCGACCCATAGTGCGATGCCGGCGAGGTACGGCGAGCGCAGCACCATTGCGAGGCCCGCGATCCAGCTGCCACCGAGGCCGGCGTCGCGCGGTGCGCTGGCTGCGGCCGCGGGCTCGGTGCCATTTGCCTTGAACGCAGCGGCCGCGGATTCGAGGCGCATCGCGCACAGCACCGCGATTTCGAGCAGCAGCGCGGCAATCAGCAGCAGGTTGGCGCGGCCGATGCTCTCGGCGAGTCCGACGGCGATCAGGGGGCCGAGCAGCGCGCCCGCCGAGCCGCCGGCTGCAATGAAACCGAACAGCCGTTTGCCCTGTTCCGAGTGGTAGAGATCGGCCATGAACGACCAGAACACCGATACCGCGAACAGGTTGAAGACGCTGATCCATACGAAAAACACGCGCGCCGTGTCGGCCATTGCGAGGTTGAACGTCAGCAGCAGCCAGAAGATGAGGATGTTGGCGGTGAAGAAGTGATAGACCAGCGGGATGAAGCGGCGGCGTGGCACGCGCGCCACCACGGCGCCGAACACCGGCACCACGGCGAGCATTACGAAAAAGGTGGCGGTGAACAGCCACGGCAGGTTTTTGATGCCGCCGGCGATGCCCATTTCGTCGCGCACCGGGCGCAGCACGTAATAGGCGGCGAGCAGGAAAAAGAAATAGGTGAATGACCACAGCAGCGCGCGGATTTCGCCGGGGCGCACCGCGACGATGCGCGGCAGCCAGGTCTGCAGCGCGCTCATGGCTGCACGCCGTGACGCTGATGGCAGGGTGCCGCAGCGTAATGCATCAGAGGGACTGCAGGCGCGCAAGAGCGGGTTCGGACGGCGGTCGCTGATCTGGGCGGCATGGCGTGTTTGGTCCTGGCGGAGGCGCGGCCAGTATAGCGGCGGATCCCGTCGCGTTGCGGTGACTTCGGATGTCGTGACCAGTGGTGTGGGTTACAATATGTGGACAAATTGCGTCTGCCGGTAGCTTCCGCAGCGGGCGTTTCCAATACGAATTTGTCATTCTCGGAGGGGTGAACGATGCGTAGTCCTCGCTTTGCATTGCGTAGCGTGCGGTGACGGAGTTCGAGAAATAACTCAAAGCCGACATCGCCCAGTGGGCGCATGTGGTGACGGTTTCCGGGGCGCGCCAGGACCGGTAAACACAGAATCCGGCAGCGATTTTTTGCAATTGATCACAGAAGGGAGAATTCAAGCATGCGACTGGTCACTTTTTCCGATGCGAAGGGTGTGCGCGTAGGCGTGCATGATGCGGAGTCCAATACCATTGTCGATCTGTCGGCTTCGACGCGGCTGCCCAAGGAGATGACGGCGTTTGTGGCGCTGGGCAAGAAGGGCCTCGCCCGTGCACGCAAGGCCGTGCGCAGCGGCGACAACCGTTTGCCGATGGACAGCGTGAAGATCCTCGCGCCGTTTCCGCGTCCGGCGAAAAACATCCTCTGCGTCGGCAAGAACTACCATGACCATGCGCGCGAATTCCACAACAGCGGTTTCGATGCCAGCGCCGGCGCGGACGCCATACCGGAAGTGCCGATCATGTTCACCAAATGGCCGAATTCGGTCATCGGCCCCGGCGATGCCATTCCCAGTGCCAACGACTACACCAACTCTGTGGACTATGAAGGCGAACTCACGGTGGTGATGGGCGAGGGCGGGCGCAATATCTCGAAAAAAGATGCCTACAAGCATGTGTTCGGTTACACCATCATCAACGACGTGACCGCGCGCACTTTGCAGAATCGCCACAAGCAGTGGTTCCTCGGCAAGAGTCCGGACGGCTTCTGTCCGATGGGCCCGTGCATCGTCACCGCCGATGAAATCAAGGACGTCACCCAGTTGCGGCTGCTGACCAAGGTCAACGGCGAAGTGCGGCAGGATGCGTTCGTCAGCCAGCTCATTTTCGACATTCCGCGGCTGATCGAAGATCTGTCGAAGGTGATGACGCTGGAGCCGGGCGACCTGATTGCGACCGGCACCTGCGCCGGCGTGGGCATCGGGTTTAATCCGCCCAAGTATCTCAGGCCCGGTGACCATGTGGCCGTCACCATCGAGCCCATCGGCACGCTGGAAAACCCGGTCGCATAATCATGAAACTCGTCCGCTATGACCGCAACGGCGCGCAGCGCCTGGGCGCTATCGATGGCGACAGCGTGGTGGACCTGCTCGACGCCACGCCCGTGGGCACCGATTCGAAAATTCTGGCTGCGCTGGCCGACATGACGCGGTTGATTGCCGCCGGTGATGCCGGCGTGAAAGCGGTGCGGACGGCGGTGAAGGGCGCCACGGCGGCGGCTCGCACACCGCTGGCGAAGGCGAAGCTGCTGGCGCCGCTGCAGCCGTCGCTGATCCTGTGCAGCGGGGAAAACTACTGGGACCATCGCGACGAGAAGCCCGAAGTCACGCGCAAGGACCCGGAGTTTTTCCTGAAGACCGGGCTGGGCGTGATCGGTCCCGGCGACGACATCGTGCGCGACGAGCGTGTGACCACAAAGCTTGATTACGAGACCGAACTGCTGATTATCATCGGCAAGGCCGGCCGGCATATCCCCGCGAAGAAGGCGCTGGAGCATGTCTACGGTTATACGGTGATGAACGATGTCACCGCGCGCGATCGCCAGGTCACGCTACGGGCCGACGGGTCATCGGTTTATAATCTGGGACCGGGCAAGAACTTTGACACCTGCGCGCCCATCGGACCGGCGATCGTGACCGCCGATGAGGTGCGTGACCCGCAGCAACTGGCGCTGAAAACCTATGTCAACGGGGAACTGCGCCAGAGCAACAGCACCGGCAAGATGATCTGGACCTGTGCGCAGCTGATCGAGTTTTTCTCGACATTCGTCACGCTGCAACCGGGGGTGGTGATCTCGACCGGTACGCCCGGCGGAACCGCCTGGGGTACGGATCCCGAACTGGGCGGCAAGAAGCCCATGCGCAAGGACGTGGTGACCGCAAAAGGTTATCTGCAGCCGGGTGACGAAGTCGCCTGCGAAATCGACGGCGTGGGCCGGCTGGTCAACAGGATCGTGGCAGCATAGTCGCAGCGAGCTGGTTGCGGCGGTTTTATTGCGGCAACCGGATGTTCGAATCAATACAAAAACGGAGGATGACATCATGAAACTCAGACAGATCAGCATGGCCCTATTCGGCGCGCTTGCCGCCGCCGGCGTACAGGCGCAGGACGCCTTTCCCAGCCGCGGCATTACCATGATCGTGCCGTTTCCGCCGGGCGGTGTTGCGGACACCACGGGTCGGCCGACCGCGGCAATCATGGAGAAATATCTCAAGCAGACGGTCACGATCACCAACCGGCCCGGCGCCGGCGGTGCCGTGGGCAATGCGGCCGTCGCCAATGCCAAGCCTGACGGCTATACCGTCCTCATGGGCCTGTCGAGCGTGTCGGTCATCCCGGAAGCCGACAAGCTGTTCAACCGCAAGCCGGCGTATACGCTGGACCAGCTCGAAGCGATCGCGCTGATTTCGGCCGATCCGATGATCCTGGTGGTGCACCCTTCGCTGCCGGTCAAAACGGTGAAGGAAGTGATCGCGCTGGCCAAGAAAAATGACGGCGAGCTGTCGTTCTCCTCGTCGGGTGTTTACGGCGCGCTGCACATGCCGATGGAAATGTTCATGCATGCGGCGAAAATCAAGCTGCGCCACGTGCCCACCACCGGCGGCGGCCCGGCCATCACCCAACTGCTTGGCGGCCACGTCACCATGACCGCGGGCGGCCCGGCGGCGATCTCGCCGCATGTCAAGGCCGGCAAGCTGCGCACCATCGTCAGCTGGGGTGATGAGCGTCATCCGAACTATCCGTCGGTGCCGACGTTCAAGGAATCCGGTTACGACATTACCTATTTCATCTGGGCCGGGCTGTTCGCGCCGAAGGGCACGCCGGAATCGGCAACCAGGGTGCTGCGTGATGCCGTGCGCAAGGGTGTCGCCGATCCCGAATTCAAGAGCCAGATGGAGAAGATCAATTCGCCGATCAAGTATCTCGATGCGCCCGAGTTCCAGAAATACTGGGATGCCGATGCCAAGCGCCTCGCGGCCGTGGTGAAGATCGTCGGCAAGGTCGAAAAATAAATGACCACGCCAGCGGAGCAGCAACCGTCACCGGCGGCCAGCACCGGGATCAAGAGTGATCGTGTTTCCGGGCTGGTGCTGGTGGCCCTGGCCGGCTACATCCTGTGGCTGAATCGCCAGTTCCCCGTGGGCAGCCTTGCCGATCCCGGTCCGGGCTATGTGCCGATGTTGCTGGCCGTCGGCCTCGGCATCATCGGCCTGCTGGTGGCGGTCTTCGGCGGCCACTCGAGGCCGCTTGTGGCGATTCGCTGGCCGGAAGCCACGCGTGCGGCCATCATCCTGGTGGCGTGCACGATGGCTGGCGTTGCGCTGGAACATGTCGGCTACCGCCTGACCATCTTCGCCTTTCTGGTGTTTTTCATCGGCGTCATTGAACGCAAGCCCCCGGTCTCGGCGGTGCTGGTTTCCGGCGGGTTCAGCCTGGGTTCGTATTACATCATCGGTGATTTGCTGCACGTGCCGCTACCGGTCGGACCCTGGGGATTCTGATGATTGAAACCTTCAATGATTTGATGCTGGGCTTCTCGGTGGCGTTCCAGCCGGAGGTGCTGGTGTATGCCTTCGCCGGCTGCATCATCGGTACGCTGGTGGGTATGATGCCCGGCTTAGGACCGCTCGCCGGGATCAGCCTGCTGCTGCCGGCTACTTTCGGTCTCAATCCCATCGTGGCGATCGTGCTGCTCGCAGGCGTGTATTACGGTGCGATGTACGGCGGCTCGACCACGTCGATCCTGATGCGCATCCCCGGTGAAGCGGCGTCGGTGATGACCTGTGTCGATGGTTATGAGATGACCAAGAACGGTCGCGCCGGCCCGGCGCTGGCGATTGCCGCCATCGGTTCGTTTTTCGCCGGCACGGTCGGTGTAATCGGCCTGATGCTGCTCGCACCCACGCTGGCGACGTTCGCATTGCGCTTCGGCCCGCCCGAATACACCGCGCTGCTGCTGATGGGCCTGTTCGTGCTCGCCTACATGAGCGGCGGCTCGATGCTGAAAACGCTGGCGATGGCGATCTTCGGCCTGCTGCTGGGCATGATCGGCATCGACATCATGAGCGGTTACACGCGCTTCAGCTTCGGCATTGTCGAACTGGGTGACGGCGTGGGCATCGTCTCGGTAGCCGTCGGCCTGTTCGGCATATCGGAAATCCTGCTGACCGCGGGCAATCAGGACACGCCCAAGGTGCAGAAACCGACGCTGCGTGAACTGATCCCGTCCAAGGAGGAGTTTCGCCTGTCCGCGGGCCCGATCGTGCGCGGCAGCTTTCTCGGTTTCATGATCGGCATCATTCCCGGATCAGCGCACATCATTTCGTCGTTCGTGTCCTACGGCATCGAGCGCCGCATGTCCAAGCACCCCGAGCGTTTCGGCAACGGCGCGATCGAGGGCGTAGCGGGGCCGGAGTCGGCCAACAACGCCGCGGCCACCGGTGCGTTCGTGCCGATGCTGGCGCTGGGCATACCCACCAGTCCGGTGACGGCGGTGATGATCGCGGCGATCATGATCCACGGCATTTCGCCGGGACCGACATTGATCCAGGAGCAGCCCGAGCTGTTCTGGGGCTTTGTCGCCAGCATGTATGTGGGCAACCTGGTGCTGCTGATCCTCAACCTGCCGATGGTCGGCCTGTTCGTGAACCTGTTGCGTATACCGTACGCCTACATGTATCCGTGCATATTGGCGTTCTGCATCGTCGGCGTGTACTCGGTGAGCAACAGCTTAATCGACGTGTGGATCATGCTGGTGATGGGCGGCGTGGGTTACGTGCTGCGCAAGTTCCACTATGATCTGGCGCCCGTGGCGCTGGGCCTGGTGCTGGGACCCATGCTCGAGCTGTCGATCCGCCAGTCCCTGGCGCTGAGCGGCGGCGAGTACGCGATTTTCCTCGAACGCCCGATCGCGCTGACCATGTTCGGCTTGGGCGTCCTGCTGCTGTTGCTGGCGCTGAAACCGCTGATCTTCAAGAGCAAGGACTGGCGTTCCAAGGTCGGTCTGGACGAAGAGGCCGACTGAGCGGCATCCTGCGCGGTACGATAACATAAGTGATTGATTTTAAAATAAAAAATATTTTATCGTGGGTGCTGCGCGTCGGCCTGGTCGGCGCGGCCTGCGTGCTGCCCGCGCGGGCGGTGGATTTGCCGCACCTCACCGGCGGGCCTTATGTGCCGACGCCGCAGCGCGTGGTCAACGAAATGCTCCGCGTCGCCGGTGTCACTTCGAAAGATTTCGTCGTCGATCTGGGTTCCGGCGACGGGCGCATTGTCATTACCGCTGCGCAGAAATACGGCGCGCGCGGCAAGGGGTATGACATCGACGGCGACCTTGTCGATCGCAGCAACCACACTGCGCGCAAGCTCAAGCTTGATCGCCGCGTGCGATTCGAACTGCGTGACGTGCTGCAGGCGGATCTGCGCGAGGCCACCGTGGTGACGCTTTACCTGCTGCCTGAAATGATGCGCTCGCTGCAGGCCAAATTCATGAAGGAACTGAAGCCGGGCACGCGCATCGTCTCGCACGATTTTGATTTCGCCGGCTGGAAGCCTGATCGTGTGGTCACGCTCGAACTGGACGAAAAGTACGACCTCAGCGGGTCCTGGGCATCCACCATCTATCTGTGGACCGTGCCGGGCCCGACGGCGCGGTGACCGCGCCGGACCATAAACCGGCGACACGCCAACCCTCGTTCGGTTTCATGGTCGGGGTGCTGCTCGGCGGCCAGACCGTGGGTACCATGGGCACCACCATGATCCCGGCGGTCGCGCCCAAGGTGGCCGAAACCTACGGCATCTCCTCGGCACTGGTCGGCTACCAGATCAGCCTGCTCGCCTGCGCGATGATCGTCGCGCTGGCATTCGGTTCGAAATTCAACCTGCGCTGGGGCTCGACGCGCATGCAGCAGATCGGCCTCGGGCTGGTGGCTACCGGCGGGCTGATCGCGATCCTGCCGCATGTCGCTTTCTTCTTTTTGGCGTCGATTGCGTTGGGCCTGGGTTACGGCATGCTGACGCCGTCGGCGTCGAACCTGCTGATCCGCTACACGCCGCCGACGCGGCGTAACCTGATCTTTTCGCTGAAGCAGACCGGCGTGCCGCTGGGCGGCATCGGTGCCGCACTGATCACGCCCGCGGTCGCCGTGGCCTGGGGCTGGCAGTGGGCCATCGCCGCGAACTCGCTGGTGCTGTACACGCTGGTGCTGGTGCTGCAGCGCGCGCGGCCGCATTGGGACACCGACCGCGATCCCGCTGCACC
>JBFKCU010000098.1:0-8616 GCA_041620115.1 Burkholderiales bacterium
CGCATGCTCGCGGCGTGCCGCCGCGCGGGGTGTCAGCAGTCTCGGGAGTCACATTCTTGTCTTGCGCGGTCGTCGCACAGCGGGCGCACCGCGCCTTCAATTAAGACAGATTGCCGCGCAAACCGTTCAATCGTTGTTGATTCGGCGCAACGCCGGCGGACGGGACGCAGGATCAGCCGCGACCGGCGGGGCGGAACAGCGCGCGTACCCGGGACGCGGCGAAGATGGTGCCGTGCTTGATGTGTGCTTCGTGGTTGGCTTCAACATGTTCGAGATCGTAAAGATAATTCACCATGAACCCGGCGCCCTGGCTCAGGCCCTTCTCGGAGACGTCACCGAGCCAGCGCACGTATTCGATGCCGGCACCGTTATCGAGATGAAAACGCGCCACCGGGTCTGCCGGGCGGCCGACGGCATTTTTGGCATCGAGCAGATACTCGGCCACCAGGGATTGCAATGCAGGGCGCATGGCTTCAGCCAGCGTCGGATCCGCATGCCAGCCGGGCCGCGCGAGATCCTGCAGCACCGGCGCATCGGCATGTGCGCGTTTGAGCCACGACACGAAGCCCGGCACCGGCGACAGCGTGACGAAAGTGCGCAGTTGCGGCAGATCGCGTACCAGTTCAGCGGCGACCTGCTTGATCAGGAAATTGCCGAACGACACGCCGCGCAGCCCCGACTGGCAGTTCGAGATCGAGTAAAACACCGCGGTGCGCGCCGACTTGAGGTCGATCGGAGCGCGTTTTTCCGCGAGCAGCGGCGCGATGGCGCCGGGAATTTCCTCGGTCAGCGCGACTTCAACGAAAATCAGCGGATCATCTGCGAGCGTGGGATGAAAGAACGCAAAGCATTGACGGTCCGGCGGATCGAGGCGCCGCCGCAGATCGGACCAGCCGGAAATCTCATGCACGGCCTCGTAGCGGATGATTTTTTCAAGGATCACCGCCGGCGTGTGCCAGTCGATGGGGCGCAGTTGCAGGAAGCCGCGATTGAACCACGAGCGAAACAGGTGCTCGAAATCGCTGTCGACTTCCTTGAGTTCGGGATGCTGTCGCAGCAACTGCAGCAGGTCTTCGCGCATGCGCAGCAGACTGGCGGTGCCGCTGGGGGCGAAATTCAGGCGCCGCAGCAGTTCCTGGCGCCGTGATTCGGCGGCGGCGTGCAGTTGTTGCGCGGTGGTCGGCGCGGGTGACGCCTGGTAGGCGGCGATGGCGGCATCAAGGCGGTCCGTGTCCGTCGAAAAACGCGTTGCCAGCAACAACAGGTAGTCGAGTTTTTCGTCCGGCGAGAGCCGCGCGTAGCGCTCGAGGATGCGGCGCGCCAGCGCGACGCCCGAAGCCTCGCTGATCTCCGAGTACAGTGTTTCACTCGCCTGCGCGAGCCACTGCTGTACCCGGCGTTCGCGTAGCGTCCTGCTGCGCGCGGCCAGGTTGCCCCAGAGCCGGGTGAGCCAACCGCCCGCCCGCTCCGGCAGCGTACTGATGTCAGTTTTCGACTTTTGCACCCGATGCCTTGACGACTTTGCCCCATGTTGCGATTTCGGATTTCACGAACTTATCAAATTCTTCCGGGGTTTGCCCGCCTGCAGTCGCGCCCAGACTGGACCACAGCGTTTTCATGTCGGGCAGCGCCATCGCCTTGACCGTCGCCTGATGCATGCGCTCGATGATCGGTCTGGGTGTGCCTTTGATTGCCCACAGGCCGTACCACGTGGTCACCGAAAAGTCCTTGAACCCGGCTTCCTGCATGGTCGGCACGTCCGGCATGACTTCAGCACGCTGGGCCGAGGTCACGGCGAGCGCGCGCATCCGTCCGGCCTTGATATAGGGCGCAGCGGTGGCCATACCGTCGAAGGCCATGTCCACTTCGCCGGAGATCAGCGCGGGGGTCAGCGGACCCGCGCCCTTGAACGGCACATGGATGAGTTTGGTGCCGGCCTGCAGGTTGAACAGTTCACCGATCATGTGATGCGTGGTGCCGTAGCCTGCAGAACCGAAATTGATCTTGCCCGGATTCTTTTTCTCGAGCGTGATCAGCTCCTTCACCGTTTTCACCGGCATCGTAGGGTGCACGACGATGACGTTGGGCACATAGGCTGCGACGGTCACGGGAATGAAGTCATTGACCAGGCTGTAGTTGAGTTTGCGGTACAGGGTCTCCGCGATGGTGTGATGCACGGCGCCCATGAACCAGGTGTAGCCATCGCCCGCGGCGCGCGATGCGGTGCCGGCACCCAGCGTGCCGCCGGCGCCACCCAGATTTTCGATAACCACCTGCTTGCCCAGATCGGGTGCCAGCTTTGCAGCCAGAGGGCGGGCAAAGGCGTCAGTGCCGCCGCCGGCCGGGAACGGGTTGATGATGCGTACCGCCTTGTTGGGCCAGGCCTGCGCCAGGGCGATTCCGGGAGCGGCTGCAATGGCGAGAGCCAGAATACTCATCGCCAACGACTGCTTATTCCTCTGTGACATGACTCCTCCGGGTAATGGGTTTTGAGTTGCGGCGCGCCATTTTATGGACTTTGCCGGCCGTTGTATATCGGGAAACCGGCACCTTCGGATCGCCCCGGATCAGCCTTTTCCAGCGTCCGGTTCGGGGCGGTTGCGCATCCAGTCGGCGGTGCCGAAAAACGCCTGCAGCAACGCCTTGCGCAGGCCTTCCTCCAGGCCGACATCCTCCATCGCCTGCAGCATGCACGCGAGCCAGGCGTCGCGTTCGGCAATGCCGATCGAGAAGGGCAGGTGGCGGGCCCGCAGCATGGGATGGCCGTACTTTTCGACGTAGAGTTGTGGCCCGCCCAGCCAGCCCGACAGGAACAGGTACAGCTTGTCACGCGAGCCGGTGAGTGCCTGCGGATGCAGTTTGCGGATGCCATGGTATTCGGGCACCGCATCCATCAGCGCGTAGAACCGGTCCACCAGCCGGCGCACACCGGCATCGCCTCCCAGCAGTGCATAAGGGGTTTGGGCAGACTGGTCTTCGGGTCGATCCATGTGTGTTGTTCCTGCGGCCTGCGCGTTATGCGCTGTCGGCGGCCGGTCGTGGCGCGCTGCGGTTGACCAAAGCGACGCCGGCGACAGCGATGGCCATGCCGGCAAGCGCCATTGTACTGAGGGTTTCATCGAACATCAGCCAGGCCATGACGGCGGTCACCGCCGGCGTCAGATAAAACAGGCTGGTGACGCGGGTCGCGGCGCCGCGCGCGATCAGTCTGAAGAGCAGGGTGGTGGCACCCACCGACAGCACCAGCACCAGCCATCCCAGCGCAAACAGGAATTCGCCGGTCCACCGTACTTCCATGGTTTCGAACACCAGGGCCAGCGGCAATGTCACGGCCAGCGCGGCGGCGAACTGGATAACCGAGCCGCTGCGCACGTCAAAAGACGGGCAATGGCGTTTCTGGTACAGCGTGCCCAGCGTGATGCTGGCGAGCGCCAGCAGTGACAGCGCAAGGCTGGCGGCGCCCAGTCCCTGCGTCGCCATTTTCTGCTGCACGACAAGAGCGACGCCGAGCAGCCCCAGCGCGAGGCCCGCCCACTGGCGCAGTACGACGCGCTCACCCAGCATGCGGCCCGCTGCGGCGGCGGTCAGCAAGGGCTGCATGCCGACAATCAGGGCGACCACACCGGCGGACATGCCGGCGTGCAGCGCGCTGAAGACGCTGCCGAGGTAGCCGCCCTGGATCAGGGCGCCGGCAATGGCGATGTGCTGTGCGTCCCGGCGGGTGGCCGGCCAGCGCGCACGCACGATTAGCGCCAGCGGCAGCATCAGTGCCAGCACCGAGAGATAACGCAGCGAGAGGAAAGTCAGCGGTTCGGCGTGGGGTAAACCAAGGCGGGCGCCGATGAAGCCCGTACTCCACAGCAGGACGAATACCACCGGCACCGCAAGCGATGCCGGGGTTCCGCCCGGAATCATGCCGCGCGGGCAGAGCGCTTGCGCTCGTGTTCCTTCAGGTGGCGCTTGCGGATGCGGATGGACTTCGGCGTGATTTCGACGAGTTCGTCATCGGCGATGAACTCAATCGCCGATTCCAGCGTGACCTGGATCGGCGGCACCAGGCGCACAGCCTCATCGGTGCCGGACGCGCGCACGTTGGTCAGCTGCTTGCCCTTGATCGGATTGACGACGAGGTCGTTGTCGCGGCTGTGTATGCCGATGACGATGCCTTCGTACAGCGGATCGCCGGGGCTGACGAACATGCGGCCGCGTTCCTGCAACTTCCACAGTGCATAGGCGACGGCAGCACCGTCCTCGGCGGAAATCAGCACGCCGTTGCGGCGTTCTTCCATGTCCGGTTTCATCGGCCCGTAGTCGTCGAATACGTGGCTCATGACGCCGGTGCCGCGTGTCATGGTCATGAAGTCGGACTGGAAGCCGATCATGCCCCGTGCCGGGATGCGGTAATCGAGGCGGACACGGCCTTTGCCGTCGGATTGCATGTCCTGCAGGTCGCCGCGACGTGCACCCAGGGCTTCCATGACCGCACCCTGGTTGGTTTCGTCGACGTCCACCGTCAGCATTTCATACGGCTCCTGTTTCTCGCCGTTGACTTCACGTATGACCACGCGCGGACGCGACACGGCGAGTTCATAGCCTTCGCGGCGCATGTTTTCGAGCAGGATGGTGAGGTGCAGTTCGCCGCGGCCGGAGACTTCGAACACATCGGCGTCATCGGTTTCATTGACCTTGAGTGCGACGTTGCTCATGACTTCACGTTGCAGGCGCTCACGCAACTGGCGGCTGGTGACGAACTTGCCTTCGCGGCCGGCCAGCGGTGAGGTGTTGACCTGAAAATTCATCGTCAGCGTGGGCTCGTCGACTTTCAGCATCGGCAGTGCTTCCGGCTGAGCGGGATCGCTCAGCGTGATGCCGATGCCGACCTCGTCGATGCCGTTGACCAGCACGATGTCACCCGCCTGGGCTTCGGCGACCTGTACGCGTTCGAGGCCCTTGAAACTCAATACCTGGTTGACTTTGGCCATCACCGGGGTGGAATCAGGCCCTTTGAGCACGGCGACCTGTTGCCCCGGGCGGATGCGGCCACGGTTGACACGACCGATGCCGATCTTGCCGACATAGCTGGAGTAATCAAGCGAGCAGATCTGCAGTTGCAGCGGCCCGTTCGGGTCATCTTCACGCATGGGCACATTGGCCAGTATCGCTTCGAACAGCGGCTCGAGTGTGCCGCTGCGCGCTTCCGCATCGGTGCTGGCGTAACCGTTCAGTGCCGAGGCGTAGACCACCGGGAAATCCAGTTGTGCTTCGGTGGCGCCGAGCTTGTCGAACAGGTCAAAGGTCTGGTTGAGCACCCAGTCGGCGCGCGCGCCGGGGCGGTCGATCTTGTTGATGACCACAATGGGCTTCAGACCCAATGCCAGTGCCTTGCGCGTGACGAAGCGCGTCTGCGGCATCGGCCCGTCGACAGCGTCGACCAGCAGCAACACGCCGTCGACCATCGACAGTACGCGTTCGACTTCACCGCCGAAATCCGCATGGCCGGGGGTATCGACGATGTTGATGTGCGTGCCTTTCCAGCTCACCGCGCAGTTTTTCGCGAGGATGGTGATGCCGCGCTCACGCTCGATGTCGTTCGAATCCATGACGCGTTCAGTGACCTGCTCATGCGCGGCAAAGGTGCCGGACTGGCGCAGCAGCTTGTCAACCAGCGTGGTTTTGCCGTGATCGACGTGCGCGATGATGGCGATATTGCGTAACGGGCGTTGCTCGGTGGCGGACACGGGGTGGGGCCTTGGAAAAAAAGGGGCGGATTGTAGCATGTGTGGGGCGCTATTGCCTTGAATTTCCAAAGTTTTCACCATGCGCGCGCCTTGCGCCGCGTATCCCGATTCTGGGTGTCGGCAAAAAACCTCGCTATTTCCGTGACTTGCCGGTATAGTGCGCGCACCTTGCAGCCGCTTAAAGCAGTTCTGGCTGCAAGATGCATCTGTCCCTGACCCCTTCGATTTCAGCTCCCTTCCCCGAATAGCTGCTTCCGCCACGGTTAGCGACGATACCCGTGCGCCGGTGGCCGCAGCCGCGATTCTGTCGTGGCTCGCCTAACAGCAGTGGCATTTCCTGCGCGTTTATTGCTTGAAAGCTGTTGACCGCAGCGGTCACAGAGTTGGTCTCTGTGCGCGCTGGAGTTGCCGCTTTCCTTGCAGTCGTTTTGCTTTTTGGAAAGTAATTAATCATGTCTTTTGCATCATTGAATCTGAATCCCGCCCTTGTGCAGGCCCTGGCCGCCGCGGGATACACCGAACCCACGCCCGTGCAGGCGCAGTCGATCCCGGTTGCGCTGACCGGCTTCGACCTGATGGTTTCCGCGCCGACCGGCACCGGAAAAACCGCGGCCTTCGTGCTCCCGGCGCTGCAACGTCTGGCGCTGGCGCCGACCAAGAATGGTCGTGGTCCGCGCGTGCTGGTGCTGACGCCAACCCGCGAACTCGCCATGCAGGTAACCGAGGCGGTCGATAAATACTGCAAGTTCATGCGCCACATGCGCACCGGCACGGTGCTGGGCGGCATGCCTTATCCGAAGCAGCGCCGGCTGCTCGAGCAATCGCTTGACGTGCTGGTGGCAACCCCGGGTCGCCTGATCGATTTCATCGATCAGGGCCGGGTCGATTTCTCACGGCTGGAACTGCTGGTGCTCGACGAGGCCGACCGCATGCTCGACATGGGATTCATCGAGCCGGTCAAGCGCATTGCCGCGAAAACGCCGGCGACACGCCAGACGCTGCTGTTTTCGGCGACGCTGGATGGCAATATCGCCAAGCTCGGCCGCGAGCTGTTGCGCGATCCGCAATTGATCGCCGTTGCCGCGCCGAAAGAGAATCACGAGAACATCACTCAGCGCCTGCACTATGTCGATGACGGCAGCCACAAGCATCGTCTGCTGGATCACGTGCTGCGTTCACCCGAGTGCCAGGCGCAGGCCATCGTATTTACGGCGACCAAGCATGGCGCCGACCGTCTGGCGGAAAAATTGTTCCACGCCGGACACGAGGCTGCCGCGCTGCACGGCAACATGAACCAGTCACAACGCAACCGTACGCTGGCGCGGCTGCGCAGCGGTGCGGTCAAAGTGCTGGTGGCCACCGACGTCGCCGCGCGCGGCATCGATGTCGCCAGCATCTCGCACGTGTTCAATTACGATCTGCCGAAAGTGGCCGAAGACTATGTGCACCGGATCGGCCGCACTGGCCGCGCGGGTGCGACGGGCACGGCGATTTCGTTCGCGTCGTCCGAAGACGTGCGCCAGTTGAAACAGATCGAGCGTTACATCGGCCGTGCGATCGAACGCTGGACCGTGCCGGGGTTCGAAGCCAAGAACCCGGTGCGTACTGACAGCGGTTCCGGTTCCAAGCGTACGGGTCGCCCCGGTGCGGGCGCGCGCCGTGGTGCGCCGCCGTCGCGTGATGCGCGCGGTCGCAGTGGCAACGGCGGTTACCGCTCGGACAACCGGCGCGGTGCAAGCGCCGATCGTACGCGCTAACAGCAGGGATCACGCTGCTGCAAGTGCAGTGCAATCATCAAATCCCCCGTCGCCGCAAGGTCGCGGGGGATTTTTTCTGGCGCATCGCGGCAATGCGGATTGATTTTCGAGGGGGCTGCCGTTACAGTAGAACGCTTTCTTTGCGGTAAGAAAACCAATGAAATTCAGCGGAGAAATCGCGGTCGATGCGCAGCGCGATGCGGTGTTTGCGAAGTTGCAGGATATCCATTTTTTCGCCGCATGCATCGACGGCGTGCGCGATCTGACGCCGCTGGACGAAAAACGTTTTGATGCGGTGCTCGAAACCAAGGTGGCCTACATGACCTTCAAGTTCAAGGTGACGGTCGAGCTGACCGAGGTGGTTGCGCCGGAGTTGATTGCGGCAAAAATCGAAGGTGCGCCCATGGGGCTGGTCGGTCGTCTGACTGCGACCTCCGCGACGCGGCTGGTCGAGGCGGGCGACAGTACCGTGATCCAGTATGAAATTGATACCGCGCTGACGGGAAAGCTGGGCAGTATCGGCCAGCCGGTACTGAAAGCCAAAGCCAAGGACATGGAAAAACAATTTGCGAAGAACCTGCGCGCGGCTTTTACGCCGGCGCCGGCACAGGGGGCGGCATGATACCGTTTGAACTGGCCGAACCACGCACACTGAAGGCGGCGCTCAAGCTGCTCGATGCCGGCGATCCGTCGGTGCGCGCGTTCGGCGGCGGCACGGCGCTGATGCTGATGATGAAGGCCGGCGTGTTCCAGCCGACGCGGCTGGTCAGCCTGCGCGGTGTCGAAAAGCGCTACGCCAAAGTCAGCGGTGCGAAAGACGGCAGCCTGCGCATCGGCGCGCTGACCACCCTGAGTGCGCTGGGCCGCACTGCCGCGGTGAAAAAGCGTGCGCCGGTGATCATCGATGCACTGAGAACACTCTCCAATGTGCGCGTGCGCAACGTCGCCACGTTGGGCGGTCATCTGGCGCATGGCGATCCGCACATGGACCTTCCGCCGGTCATGATGGCACTGGATGCGCAGGTAGTTACCGCGGCGACCGCGGGCTCGCGCACGCTGGCTGTGGCCGATCTCTACACCGGTTATTACGAAACCGCGCTGGCGCCGAACGAGCTGATCAG
>JBFKCU010000099.1:0-8528 GCA_041620115.1 Burkholderiales bacterium
CGCGGGGAGGGGATATCCGGTGGCGCGTTGATGTTCCGGCAAGCGTGCGCGGTCGCGTGGTGCTGATCATAGACGACATACTGGATGAAGGACATACGCTGGCTGCAATCCGCGATCGCGCGTCTGCTGGCGGAGCGGCTGAAGTTCTGATTGCTGTTTTTGCCGACAAACAGTTGAACCGCGTCAAACCGGTCAAGCCGGATTTTGTGGGCGCCGCGGTGCCGGATCGTTACGTGTTCGGATTTGGCATGGATGTGCGGGGACTGTGGCGCAATCTACCGGCCGTGTATGCTTTGAACCGGGAAGACCATGCTTAAACTAACCGGTTGACGGGTATGCTTGGCATCATCGGTGGTAGCGGACTCGACCAGATCAAGGGTTTTGAGACAGGGCAGCAGCTGCATGTCCGTACGCCTTATGGAGATCCGTCCGCACCGCTGAGTTTCGGGCGGCTGGACGGCCGGGCACTGGTATTTCTGCCCCGGCACGGCTTCGATCACAGCATCGCACCCCATCGCATCAACTATCGCGCCAATCTCTGGGCACTGCATGCGCAAGGTGTGCGTTCGGTGGTTGCTGTTGCCGCCGTCGGGGGCATCGCGGGCGGTCTCACGCCCGGAATGCTGGTGGTGCCTGAACAGATCATTGACTATACCCATGGTCGTGACGCGACCTACTTTGATGGTATTGCTAACCCGCTGGCGCACATCGATTTCACGCGGCCGTTCACCGACACTATCCGCCAGAAACTGCTGCGGGCCGGTCGTGTGGCCGGGGAGTTCCTGCATGACGGTGGCACCTATGGTGCAACCCAGGGCCCACGGCTGGAAACCGCGGCCGAGATAGACCGCATGGAGCGGGACGGGGCCGACATCGTCGGCATGACCGGGATGCCCGAGGCCGTGCTGGCCCGTGAACTGGGAATGCATTATGCGATGCTCGCAGTGGTGGTCAATGCTGCGGCCGGGCGCGGTGCCAACGCAAAAGGCGTGGCGGTTGCAGAAATCGCTGCAGTCGCGGCCACGGCGATGGAGAAGGTCCGTCACATCCTGACAAGACTGGAGCCTGTGGATGGCGATTAGGCCGGTGCTGCGCATGGGTGATCACCGGCTGCTGCAGGTGGCGCAGCCGGTCGAACGCTTTGATGCACCGGAATTACGGGCGTTGCTGGCCGACATGGAGGACACGATGGCTGCGCTGAACGGCGCAGGTCTCGCAGCGCCGCAGATCGGCGTCGGCTTGCGTGTCGTGATATTTGGCGTCACGGTGAACCCGCGTTACCCCGATGCGGAGCCGGTACCGAAAACCGTGCTGATTAATCCGAGCATCACGCCGCTGAACGCTGAAATGGAAGAGGATTGGGAGGGATGTCTGTCGGTGCCGGGAATGCGTGGATTGGTGCCGCGCTACCGGCACTTGCGTTACCGGGGATTCGACGCGTCTGGCACGGTCGTCGATCGGACAGCCACAGGATTTCATGCGCGCGTCGTGCAGCACGAATGCGACCATCTCGACGGCATACTTTATCCGACGCGCATTCGCGACATGCGCAATTTCGGATTTGTTGAAGAGCTGTTTCCCGGGGATCCACCCAGGGACGACTGATTTTGCCCGACCGTCTCAGATTCGCAGTTGATTGAGCAGTTCGGTTTCAAACCGCACTATGGTTTTCGGGTTGCTCAGGGCGCTGCCGCTGATGACAAATGTATCTTCGGCGCGGGCGCCCAGCGTGCTGATTTTCGCGGAATGCAGGTTGATATCGAACGCGGCCAGCATTCGTGAAATGCGCGACAGCAGACCTGACCTGTCTCCGGCGACGATCGAAAGTACCCGGTAAGTGCCCCGTTCGTCTGCCTGGATGTCGACTTCGGGGGTAATCGGGAAATGCCGCAACTGCCGGCTCAGGCGTGGTTTGGTCAGCGGCGGCAGGGGGCCAGCCTTGGACAGCCGCTCCGCCAGTTCATATTCGATGTAACTGATAAGGTCGCGGTAGCCGGGCTGGCGGTTGGATGAATCCTGAATGTGAAAGGTGTCCAGTGCGTAGCCGTGGCGCGTGGTATGGATCCGGGCCTCATATATGTCGAAGCTGATGCTCTCGAAAAAACTGCAGATCCGTGAAAACAGCTCCTTCTGATCGGCAACATACACCATGACCTGCAGGCCTTCGCCTATGGGCGAGAGCCGCGCTCTGACCACGGGTTTCTGCGCATCAACGAGTTTGTAGAGCTGGCGCGTATGCCAGGCGATTTCCTGGGCTTCGTGGCGCAGGAAATACGCAGTGTCGAGCTGTTGCCAGAATTTCTGATATTCGGTATCCGGAATCGCATACAGACGCAGCCGCGCCATTGCTTCCTCCTGGCGGCCGCGTTGCCCGTCCTGCCTGTCGCTGCGTTCGCCGGTAAGCATGCGCCGTGTTGCATTGAAGAGGTTCTCCAGCAGCTGCGCCTTCCATGCATTCCAGACCTTCGGACTCGTGCCGCGGATGTCGGCAACCGTCAACAGATACAAGGCAATGAGATGGCGTTCGTCGCCAACGCGATCGACGAAACTGCGCACGACGTCGGGATCGGTCAGGTCCTGCTTCTGTGCGGTGGCGGACATGACCAGATGCTGTTCCACCAGCCACGCAACCAGGTCGCAGTCCTCCGGCGCAAGGCCGTGCGCCTTGCAGAAGCGATGTGCGTCTACTTTGCCCAGCTCGGAGTGATCGCCGCCGCGGCCTTTCGCGATGTCATGGAACAACCCGGCGAGATAAAGCAGCTCCGGTTTGCTGAATTCGCTCATCAGCCTGCTGCACAATGGAAATTCATGCGCAAGCTCGGGGACTGCAAATCGCCGCAGATTGCGAACTACCTTGAGAATGTGTTCGTCGACGGTGTAGACGTGATATAGATCATGCTGCATCTGCCCGACAATGCGGCCAAATGCAGGGATATAACGGCCAAGTATGTCGTATTGGTGCATTCGCCGCAGTTCGCGGATCACCCGGGTGGGACTGCGGAGGATGGCCATGAATTGCGCGCGCATACGCGGATCCCGGCGCGCTGCGGGGTTGATTCGCCGGCGCGCGCGCCATAAGGCACGCAGCGTTTCCGCGCCGATGCCCTTGATTTCATGGCGCTGCTGCAGCAAGGCGAATGCTTCAAGGATGGAACAGGGATCGCGTTCGAAGATTCTCTGGTCCGGCGCCGAAAGGAGTTCACCGCGGATTACGACGAAACGCTTGTTGATCGGCACCAGGTTCCTGCTGTGGGGCGGCGGTGATATGCGCAGTGCGAGGTTTTGCAGCAGGATGGTATTCAGCTGCGATACGGATTTTGCGGTCAGGTAGTAGCGTTGCATCATGCGTTCGCTGGCCCGTTTGCTGCCACGATCAGTGAACCCGAGTTGCTTTGCCAGTGCGGTCTGATGGTCGAACAGCAGGCGGTCCTCGCGTCTGCCCGCAAGGTAATGCAGGTTGCTGCGCAAGGTTTCCAGCACCTTTTCATGACGGCTGATTGCACTTGCCTCCTCGCGGGTAATCAGTCCGCGTCGGGCCAGTTCCAGCCACGTGTGCCCCAGGCGCGCGGCACGGGAAATCCACAGTATCGTATTAAGATCGCGCAAGCCGCCGGCGCTTTCCTTCAGGTTGGGCTCCAGGTTCGTCTCCTGGTGCCGCGAATGGCGCTCCTGCTGTTCAAGGCACTTGCCGCGCAGGAATGCTGCCGGATTGATTGTTTGTTGCAATTTGCGTTTGAAGCGACCGTACAGCTCACGCTTGCCGCATAACAGCCGGGATTCAAGCATATTGGTCTGCACGGTGATATCGGCTGATGCCATGTCGACACATTCGTCGATTGTGCGCACGCTGTGTCCCGTTTCCAGCCCGATATCCCAGAAGATCCCGATCAGCGCTTCCAGTTTGCCGCGCAATACCTCATCCGGCGGGCCCGGCAACAGGATCAGGATGTCGACGTCGGAGTGGGGAAACAATTGGCAGCGGCCGTAGCCCCCGACGGCAATCAATGCGATATCGGCAGGCATTTTCTGAGATTTCCACGCCAGCCGCAGATGACGGTCGGTCAATAGTGCCAATTGACGCAGCAGTTCTAGGCCGATGTTGCCGTCGAGAAAACGTTGCTGCAACGCAGTGCGTGCGGCGGCGAGCACCGCGCGCTGGCTCTGTCTTGCGACTCGTGGGGCACTGGGCCGCGATGTGGCGACAGGACGCATCGGGTCAGGCGGTGCCGGTGCCAGTCACGCCGGCGCGGGGGGTGTTCCGGCAGAGACGGTAAGCACTTCGAAACCGCTCCCGGTCACGAGCACCGTGTGCTCCCACTGCGCGGACAGACTGTGATCCTTGGTGACGATCGTCCAGCCATCCGCCATCTGGCGTATGTCGGCCCGTCCCGCGTTGATCATCGGCTCAACGGTAAAGATCATTCCGGCCTCCAGGCGCAGGCCCGCACCCGGGCGGCCGTAGTGCAGAATCTGCGGCTCTTCATGGAATTTACGGCCGATGCCGTGGCCGCAGAATTCCCGCACGACGCTGAAACCGTTCCGTTCCGCATGGGTCTGGATGGCGTGGCCGATGTCGCCGAGCGTATTGCCCGGACGTACCGCGCGGATTCCCCGCCACATGCATTCGTAGGTCAGATCAACCAGCCTGCGCGCCTGGATAGAGGGCGGGCCGACAAAGAACATGCGGCTGGTGTCGCCGTGGAACCCGTCCTTGATGACGGTAATGTCGATATTGACGATGTCCCCGTTCTTGAGTTTTTTTTCACCGGGAACGCCATGGCAAACGACGTGATTGACGGAAGTGCAGATGGATTTGGGGTAGGGGGTATAGCCGGGCGGCGTGTAGTTCAACGGCGCGGGGACGGTTCGCTGCTGATCAACCATGTATTCATGGCACAGTCGATCCAGTTCACCGGTGGTGATGCCGGCCTTGACGTAGGGCGTGATGAAGTCCAGCACTTCGGCGGCGAGACGGCCGGCAATGCGCATGGACGCGATTTCTTCGGGAGTTTTCAGTTCTACGGTCATTCCAGGGTTCTTGGGCGCACACCGTGAGGGGCGGCGCAGGGCACCGATTGTTGCGTGGAGGGCGATTCTAACAGGTTGTAACCATTCGGAAATTCGCGGTTCCGCGCATTGCCGCGGCGGGTCTGGCCACCGCGATTCGGAGACCTCAGGCAGCTTGAGAACGGCTGGCTTTGCGTGCTAAAATAACAAGTTAGCTCGATGGCTCTTTTTTTCGGGCGTTACTCACACCTGCCGACGTTAAGGGTGTCCGGATTTCCGGATCGTAATGGGCGGGTGGCGGCTTAACCCTAACTGGAGATTTAGAAATATGTCAGTCACCATGCGTGAAATGCTTGAGGCCGGTGTTCATTTTGGCCATCAGACGCGTTATTGGAATCCGAAAATGGCTCCCTACATTTTCGGGCACCGCAACAAGATTCACATCGTCAACCTTGAAAAGACGATGGCACTTTATCAGGACGCGCTCAAGTTCGTGCGCCAACTGACGTCAAACAAGGGCAGCATTTTGTTCGTCGGCACCAAACGGCAGGCGCGGGACATCGTGCGCGAAGAGGCGCTGCGCAGCAGCTCCCCGTATGTCGATTACCGCTGGCTCGGCGGCATGCTGACCAACTACAAGACGGTCAAGCAATCCATCCAGCGCCTGAAAGACCTGCTGGCGATGCGAGAGGATGGTTCTTTCGAAAAGCTCTCCAAGAAAGAGGCCCTGCAATATGAGCGGGAAATCGCCAAGCTCGAACGCAGCCTCGGCGGCATCAAGGATATGGCCAATCTGCCCGATGCACTGTTTGTGATCGATGTCGGGTATCAGAAGGGTGCCATTTCCGAGGCGAAAAAGCTTGGCATCCCGGTCATCGGGGTCGTCGACACCAATCATTCACCGGATGGGGTGGATTACGTGATCCCCGGGAATGATGACTCCAGCCGTGCGATCAAGCTTTATGCGCGCGGCATCGCCGACGCGGTTCTTGAGGGACGCAGCACCAGCATCAAGGAGATCGTGAGCGGTGGCTCCGACGAGTTCGTCGAAGTTGAGGATGGCGAGACGGCGGGTTCCTGAACCGGCTCCATTACACATTCAAGGGGCGCGCAGCCCCTTTTTTTTAATTGGCGTTAGAGGAATTGAAGCGATGGCGGAAATTACGGCGGGCATGGTCAGGGAACTGCGGGAGAAAACCGATGCCCCTATGATGGAGTGCAAGAAAGCCCTTACGGAAGCGTCCGGTGACATGGACAAGGCCGAGGAGATCCTGAGGGTCAAACTCGGCAATAAGGCCAGCAAGGCCGCATCACGCATTGCAGCGGAAGGTGTGGTTGCAGTGCATATTTCCGCTGACGGCAAGCTGGGTGCGCTGGTCGAAGTCAATTGCGAAACCGACTTCGTGGCAAAGAATGATGATTTCCTGGCTTTCGCGGCCACGTTGGCGCAACTGGTTGCCGAGAAAAATCCGGTCGACGTTGCAGCGCTGTCGGCGCTGCCGGTTGACACGACGACGGTCGATGAGCGGCGCAAGGCGCTGGTGGGCAAGATTGGGGAAAATCTGAATATTCGCCGTTTCGGCCGGATGGCCGCGCAGGGCCGTCTCGCCTCGTATATACATGGCGGCGCAAAAATCGGGGTGCTTCTGGACCTGGTCGGCGGGGATGAAACGCTGGGCAAGGATATTGCGATGCACATTGCGGCGAGCAAGCCGGTGGCACTGTCGCGTGATCAGGTGCCGGCCGAGTTGATCCGGAAAGAGCATGACATTGCGGTCGCCAAGGCGGCTGAATCGGGAAAGCCGGCGAATATCGTCGAGAAAATGGTCGAGGGATCGGTGCAGAAATTCCTCAAGGAAGTGACCTTGCTTGGGCAATTGTTTGTCAAGAATGACAAGCAGACGATCGAGCAGTTGCTCAAAGAGGCCAAAGCCAGCGTTTCCGGGTTTGAGCTTTATGTGGTTGGCGAAGGTATTGAGAAGAAGAAGGACGACTTTGCCGCTGAAGTCATGGCGCAGGTTGGTCAGGCGCTGCAGAAGTCATAAAGTATTTTATAAACAACAGGTTATAGAATATGGCGCAAGCTCCGGCCTACAAGCGCATCCTGCTCAAGCTGAGCGGCGAGGCGCTGATGGGGGAAGACAGCTACGGCATCAATCGCGACACCATCAATCGCATCGTGGCCGAAGTGGCGGAGGTTTCACGGCTCGGTGTCGAGGTCGCCGTAGTGATCGGCGGAGGTAATATTTTTCGCGGTGTTGCCCCCGGCGCTTCGCATATGGATCGCGCTACTGCGGACTACATGGGCATGCTGGCGACGGTCATGAATGCACTGGCCTTGCAGGATGCGATGCGCCAGGTCGGGTTGTTGAGCCGCGTGCAGTCCGCGCTCAACATCGAACAGGTCGTAGAACCCTACATCCGGGGCAAGGCCATGCGTTATCTGGAAGAGGGCAAAATCGTGATTTTTGCCGCGGGTACCGGTAATCCGTTTTTTACTACGGACACCGCCGCCGCCCTGCGAGGCATGGAAATGAACGTTGATCTGGTTCTCAAGGCGACGAAGGTTGATGGTGTTTATACGGATGATCCTAAAACACATCCCGATGCCATGCGCTATCAGCGTCTGACGTTTGACGAGGCCATAGTCAAGAACCTCAAGGTGATGGATGCGACCGCATTGACGCTGTGCCGTGACCAGAAACTGCCGATCAATGTCTTCAGCATATTCAAGCCGCAGGCGCTGAGACGGGTTGTCATGGGAGAAGACGAAGGCACGATGGTACATGTTTGACTGTGGAGGTAGCCATGATTGCTGATGTGAAGAAAAACGCTGAGCAGAAAATGAAAAAGACCGTGGAGGCGCTGAAAGTCGACCTGGGCAAGATTCGGACAGGACGGGCACATACGGGGCTGCTCGACCATGTGATGGTTGACTACTACGGAACCCCGACGCCGCTGCCGCAGGTCGCAAATGTCACGCTGCTGGACGGCCGAACCATTGGTGTAAACCCATGGGAAAAGAAAATGGCAGCTGCAGTGGAAAAGGCGATCCGTGATTCGGATCTGGGCCTGAATCCGGCGACTCAGGGCGACATCGTGCGGGTGCCCATGCCGGCTCTGACGGAGGAGCGACGCAAAGACCTGATCAAGGTGGTGCGTCATGAAGGTGAAAATGCGAAAGTTGCCGTCCGCAACGTACGCCGTGATGCCAATACCCAACTGAAAGAACTGCTGAAGAAAAAAGAGGTGGCTGAGGACGAAGAGCGGCGCGCGCAGGATGACATTCAGAAGCTTACCGACCGTTCCATTGCCGAAATCGACAAGGCGCTCGAGGTCAAGGAAGCCGACCTCATGGCAATTTGACAACGCACTGACGTGAGCAGTTCGACGCAGGAAATTCCCGCGGCGGTCGACATACCGCGTCACGTGGCGATCATCATGGACGGCAACGGGCGCTGGGCGAAGCGCCGGTTTCTGCCCCGGATCGCGGGGCACCACAAGGGCATAGACGCCGTACG
>JBFKCU010000100.1:0-8509 GCA_041620115.1 Burkholderiales bacterium
GATAGACATTGCCGGCGAAGCCGCCGGCGTGCTGCCCTCGACCGAATGGAAAATGCGCCGCTTTAAGCAAAAGTGGTATGCCGGTGAAACCATCAGCGTCGGCATCGGTCAGGGCTATAACAGCTACACGCCGCTGCAGCTCGCTTCCGCCACTGCAACGCTGGCCAATGACGGCGTGATGTTCCGCCCGCACATCGTCAACTATATTGAAGACATTCGCACCCGCGATAAAACGCCGATCGCTCCTTTCCCGCTCCGCTCTCTGGACCTGAAGCCGGAGCATCTCAAAGTGGTCAAGGATGCGATGGTTGGCGTCAACAAGGAAGGCACTTCTGCCCAGGTCTTCGCCGGTGCGCCCTACACGGCCGCCGGAAAAACCGGTACTGCACAGGTCATCGCCATCAAGCAGGGCGAGAAATATGTTGAAAGCCGGGTCGCCGAGCGGCACCGTGACCATGCCTGGTTCATTGCCTATGCGCCCGCTGACAAGCCCACCATCGCACTGGCCGTAATCGCAGAGAATTCAGGGTTCGGCTCCCGCGCGGCCGCTCCGATCGCGCGCCAGGTGTTCGACTACCACCTGCTGGGCATTCTGCCGAAGAAACCGGCGGAGACCGAATGATGCACCCGGTCCTGAACCGCCTGTCACGCTTCATGACGCGCCATGTCGATGGCGTTCTGCTGTCTGCGGTGCTGCTGCTGATGTTTACCGGGCTGCTGATACTGTTCAGCGCCGCAAACGGCAGCTACGTCCGTGTGACCGCGCAGATGATGAACATGCTGGTGGCACTGGCCGTGATGTGGGTCTTTGCCAACATCCCCCCGCATTACCTGATGCGCCTGGCTATGCCGCTGTTCATTCTCGGGTGCGGGCTGCTCATCGGCGTGGCTCTGTTTGGCGACATCGTTAATGGCGCAAGGCGCTGGCTGAATATCGGTGTTACCCGCATCCAGCCGTCGGAATTGATGAAGATCGCTGTGCCTTTGATGCTGGCCTGGTACTTCAACCGCAATGAGGCATCACTGAAACTGCGCAATTATTTTGTGGCTGCGCTGATGCTGGCCGTTCCCGCAATTTTGATCCTGCGCCAGCCCGACCTTGGAACCGCCCTTTTGATCACGGCCAGCGGCTGCTACGTGATCTTTCTCGCCGGATTACCCTGGCGGGTCATCATTGCCCTGACGGTCGCGGCTCTGGGCAGCGCGCCCTTTCTCTGGTCTGCACTGCATGACTATCAGCGCCAACGCATACTGACGCTGCTGGACCCCACCACTGATCCGTTAGGCTCCGGTTACCACACCATCCAGTCCACGATCGCCGTGGGCTCGGGTGGTCCGCTGGGCAAGGGATGGATGAACGGCACACAAACCCATCTGGATTTCATCCCGGAACGCACCACGGATTTCATTTTCGCCGTTTACGCCGAAGAGTTCGGCCTGCTTGGCAATATCGTCCTGCTGGCGCTGTTCTTGTTCCTGATTGCGCGCGCCATGATCATCACCGCCAACGCGCCCAGCCTGTTCGCACGGCTGCTGGCCGGGGCAATCACGCTGACTTTTTTCACCTACGCGTTTGTCAACATGGGCATGGTGTCCGGCATACTGCCGGTCGTGGGCGTACCGCTGCCGCTGATCAGCTACGGCGGCACGTCGCTGGTTTCCATCTGCCTCGGTTTCGGCATACTGATGAGCATCAACACCCACAAGAAACTGGTGCAGACATGAGGGTCGCCGGATGACATCAGGGCCTCGTATCGCCATGCACTGCATGGCCGTCATCGCCATCGCCACCATGCTCGCCGCCTGCGGCAGCGCTCCCCGGCGCGGCGGATCGATAGACCGTCTGCCGGGATCCAGCGGAGCACCGCCGGCACGCGGTGGCGGCTATTACCTCGACGACGGCCCCGGCGCCAACGCGCCCGCCAACCTCGACAGCATTCCTGATGCGGTGCCGAAGATCGAACCCTTGCATCGCGGCACCATGCGGCCGTATGTGGTGATGGGCCAGAGCTACACGCCGATGACGCAGTTGACACCGTACAAGGCCCGCGGAATCGCGAGCTGGTACGGCCGTCGCTACCACGGCAAGCAAACCTCGTCGGGCGAGATCTATGACATGTACGCGATGACTGCGGCGCATACCGTGCTGCCGATCCCGAGCTATGTCAGGGTCACCAGCGTGGCCAATGGGCGGTCGATCATCGTCCGTGTCAATGACCGCGGACCGTTCATCGACAGCCGCCTGATCGACCTGTCGTATACCGCGGCCCACAAGCTGGGCATCATTGGCGCCGGCAGCGGTCTGGTCGAAGTCGAAAGCATCATTCCCGGCGTCACGCCGGCGGAACCGCCGGCGGCGGCGACACCGCTGGTGCCTGCACCGGTCGCCGTCGTGGACGTCGCACCGGTCGTCGCCACACCCCTGCCACCGGCTGCGCCGGCGGCATCGCCGACGCCGGTTGGCCCGCCCGCACCGACGATCGCGGCCACTCCGTTACCCGCAGCCGCCGCGGCAGCCGCTGCGCCGGCGACCGCCGGCAGCAGCTACCTGCAGTTCGGCGCGTTCGGCGTGCAAGCCAATGCCGATAACTACCTCACACGCCTGCAGACGCAGGCGGACTGGCTGTCAGGCACGCTGCGCATCCACTTCAGTGACGGGATCTACCGCGTACAGGCAGGTCCTTATGCCAGCGAAGCCGCGGCACGCGACGCGGCCGAGCGCGCGCAGCAGGTGCTGGGCATGAAACCCGTGATCGTCACCCGCTAGCCGGCGCTGCCGTGCCGGCTAGTGTTTGTGCTGCATCGCCGGCTGACCTCTGAGGTCGCGCACTTCGACCGACAGCTCAATGGTCTCTCGCTTCTTGTCTGCCAGTTCAAAGGTCAGCCGCAGGGGCACCTGATCGCCCGGTTTCAGGGATTGCTGCAGATTCATCAGCATCACGTGATAACCGCCCGCAGCCAGTTTCACGGTCTGGCCCGCCGGCACGTCGATGCCGTCGACAGGAAACATTCTCATCACGCCGTTTTCCATTTTCATGTTGTGTACTTCAGCGTGCTTTGTCAGCGGCGTTGCGACACCGATCAGGCGCACCGCGGTTTTCGCGGTGATTTCCATGAACGCACCGGTGCCCGTCTGTCCCTGCACCGTGCCGCGTATCCATGCATCCTTCACCACCACGCTTTGTGCGTGCGCCGCGCCCAGACACAGCAGTCCCAGTGCCAGTGCGCCGTTCCACTTGTTGCAGACCTTGTGAAAAAACATATAAATCCTTTATATTCAATAAGTTAAATAACAGCGCCGATGCATATCGGCCGCTGTGGTCGCGCCGCGTCGCGGCACGCGTATTCAGAAAAGCGGGCGGCTCAGACGCGCGGCGGTGCGCGCGGATGCAGCGGCTGGAGCACGGCGCGATCGTGCGCGACATCGCGGCCGCGATCAACCGGAACAGCGCGTTCGGCTGCCGCCGCGACAACGACTGGTGCGATGACGATGACCGGCGGCGGTGTCGCTGTGCCCACGCACAGCACACAATGCGCCGATTTCAGCTTGCCCTGCAGCGGTCCGGACGGGCCGGTGCTGCGTTCACCTGCCGCAGTTCCGGTATCGATGCGACAGATCTTGGCGTAGGCCAGCGGATCAATGGCCTGGCGCGCCACCGCCAGTGCTGGAAACGCGATCGCGAACAGGAACCCGATCAGGGCGGCGACTGCGATCAATCGACGTTGCAGGTACATGTTCATGGCGGTCGATGTTACGTGCGGCACAACTGCATCGTCAATTCCAGCTACAGCACGTAACGCGCCAGATCCTCACTCTGCGCCAAATCCTTGAGCCGGGCATCGACGTAGGCCGCGTCGATGACCACGGTTTCGGCGCGGCGTCCGGCGTCGAACGACACCTCCTCGAGCAGCCGCTCCATCACCGTGTGCAGGCGTCGCGCACCGATGTTCTCGGTGCGCTCGTTCACCTGCCAGGCACTCTCGGCCAGCCGCTTGACCGCGTCGGGCTTGAACACCAGCTCGACGTTCTCGGTCTTGATCAGCGCCTCATACTGGCGCGTCAGGCACGCGTCGGTGCTGGTCAGGATGCGCTCGAAATCATCCACAGTCAGGCTGCGCAGCTCGACGCGGATCGGCAGCCGGCCCTGCAATTCGGGGATCAGGTCCGACGGTTTGGAAAGGTGGAACGCGCCGCTGGCGATGAACAGAATGTGGTCGGTGCGGATCACGCCATACTTGGTGGTGACCGTCGTGCCCTCGACCAGCGGCAGCAGGTCGCGCTGCACGCCCTGGCGCGAGACATCGACGCCCGAGACTTCAGAGCGGGTCGCCACCTTGTCGATCTCGTCAATGAACACGATGCCGTTCTGCTCGACATTGGTGACGGCGGCTATTTTCAGCTCCTCGTCATTGACGCGCTTTGCCGCCTCTTCATCGATCAGCAGCTTCATCGCTTCGGCGATTTTCAGCTTGCGCTGCCGGCGCCGAGCGTTGCCGAGATTCTGGAACATGCCCTGCAGCTGGGAACTCAGCTCCTCCATGCCCGGCGGGGTCAGGATTTCCATCGGCGACGACGTCGCCGCGAGCTCGATCTCGATCTCACGGTCGTCGAGCTGGCCTTCGCGCAGCATCTTGCGGAATTTCTGTCTTGTCGCCGACTCGGTATCGGCGACGCCGTCACGCGCCGGCGTCAGCAATGCGTCGAGCACACGCTCCTCGGCGCTGTCCTGCGCCTGATGCTTGACGCGGCGCATCGCTTCCACGCGCGCATCCTTGATCGCCGCATCGACGAGATCGCGGATGATGGTATCCACGTCACGGCCGACATACCCGACTTCGGTGAACTTGGTCGCCTCGACCTTGACGAAAGGCGCGTTGGCCAGCCGCGCCAGCCGTCGCGCGATCTCCGTCTTACCCACGCCCGTCGGGCCGATCATCAGAATGTTTTTCGGCGTGATTTCCTGCCGCAGCGGCTCCGGCACCTGCTGCCGGCGCCAGCGGTTGCGCAATGCGATCGCGACCGCGCGTTTGGCGTCGTTCTGCCCGACGATGTGCTTGTCGAGCTCGTGGACGATTTCCTGGGGGGTCATTGGAGTCATGGCTGTACGCGTGATTCGTGAAAATAGGATATGCAGGCACCGGGCCCCGTGCGAGACGCGGTGCGATCGACTCAGTCGAGGGTTTCGACGACGTGCTGCTGGTTGGTATAAATACAAAGGTCACCGGCGATGGCCAGCGACTTGCTGACGATCTCCGCCGGTGAGAAATCGGTGTTTTCCAGTAATGCGCGCGCCGCCGCCTGCGCATAAGCCCCGCCACTGCCGATGGCGACCAGCCCCAGTTCGGGTTCGAGTACGTCACCGCTGCCGGTAATGATCAGCGAGTGTTCGCGGTCAGCAATCGCCAGCATGGCCTCCAGACGACGCAGTATGCGATCAGTGCGCCAGTCCTTGGCAAGCTCCACGGCCGAGCGCATCAGATTACCCTGATGTTTCTCGAGCTTGGATTCAAAACGCTCGAACAGCGTGAATGCATCCGCCGTGCCGCCGGCGAACCCGGCGAGTATGCGATCCTGATAGAGGCGGCGGATTTTCCGCGCGGACGCCTTGACGATGATATTGCCCAGCGTCACCTGGCCGTCGCCGCCGAGCGCCACGCGCGCGCCGCGCCGCACGGAAAGTATGGTAGTGCCATGAAACACGATATCGGTCATGGGATCAGTTTAACCCGTAGCTCAGCAGAAACCGGCGGATTTGCCCGGTCTGCGGTACCTGAGGGCAAACGCCGTGTTTTCAACCCTGTAGAAACCGTGGTTTCGGGTGCAGCCTGACATCAGGACTCCAGCCGGAATACGACAGGCACGCGCACCCAGTCCTCGATGCTCTGCTCGCCGCGCCGCGCCGGCACGAAACGCCAGCCCTTCACCGCTTCCAGCGCCGCGGTGTCCAGCGGCGAGGAGCCGCTGGTCTGTTCGAGTTCAACGCGCACCGGCAGACCTTCGGCGCTGACCAGCACCCTCAGCATCACGGTGCCTTCGCTGCCGTTGCGCCGTGCTGCAGCCGGATAGCGCGGCGGCGGATTGCGCAGATACGCCACGTTGTACGCGGGCGGCGACCGCGCCGGCTCGACGCGCGCCACGGCGGGCGGCGCAACGGGACGTGCGACCGGCGCCGGCTGCGGATTGGCGGCCGGCCGCTCCGTGGCAACAGTCGCAACGGGAGGCGGCGCCGGAGTCTCCGACCGCGCCACTGGCGCGGGTTCGGGAAGTCGGATCTCGCGCGGCGGCGGAACCGGCTCCACCCGTCGTGCCTTTGGTTCGACCCGCGGCGCAGGCTCTGCCTTCTCGACCGGCAGCGCACTCGCTGGCGCGGCAACCGGCTCGGCCGGCACCATCACCACTTCCAGCGTCGTCGTTGGCGCAACCGGCGTCCGCGTCCAGCCCGGCAGCAGCACGAACAGCAACCCATGCGCGGCCACGCTCGCGAGCAGGCAACCTGCGAGCAGGCGTTGCTGGGCGTGGGGCCCGATGCGCACCGGGTCGAGTTGATGTGTTGCGCTGTTCATGGCTGAAGGCATCTGCGGCCACGCAGGAGTATCAGGTGGCAGACCCCCATTATCCTGCAAATCAAAAGCCCGACCAACGGCGGCGGTACCGCCGCCGCTGAGCCGGACCCGGACCGCATGCTAAAACCGGCCGCGTATGCCGATCTGCGCGCTGCGCCGGCCCAGCGGCGCGATGTCCTTCAGGATCGACACGTGGTTGCGCGCCTCCTGATTGAGCAGGTTCACGCCGCGCAGGAACGCGTCCAGCTGCACACCGCTGCCCGCAGGCAAACGGTAGGTTACCGCGGCATTGAGCATCGTATAGCCATCGGTCGGCAGCTCGTTGGCGGCCACACGATCCTGGTCGGAATAAGCCGTCGCGTCGACACGCGCCCCCAGCCGGTCGCGGCGATACTCGAGACCGACGCCATACCGCAGCGGCGCAATGCGCGGCAACGGTCGGCCCGTGCTGCTCTCCTCGGCTCGCACATAACCCGCGTTCACAAGCAAATCCAGGCTGCCGCCGCGATCCATGACGCGAAAGCGTCCCTCGCCTTCGATTCCGCGAAAACGCGCCGGCACCGCGCGATAGGCCAGTTCCGGCAGGATGTCTTCGCCCGTGTTCAGCGAGGTGCCGTCACCGGCATCCGGCGGATTGATTTCGCCGTCGGTACCGCGCGTATTGCCCGTCCTGAACAGCGAGATGAAATTATCAAAGCGATTTTCGAACACGCTGACGCTACCCGAGTGCTTGCCCGATTTCAGACGCAGGCCGACATCCAGCGCTTTCGATTTTTCTTTGCCGAACGCGGGGCTGCCGACTTCGTAGACGCCGGTCGCCGCATGCGGACCGTTGGCGAACAGTTCGTAATACGTCGGCGCGCGCTCGGTGTAGGCGCCGTTCACGGCCAGCGCCAGCCCCGGAGTGAAGCTGAATACCGCGCCCAGCGCACCGCTGTTGCCACTGAAGCTGCGCGTCTGCGCCGGATCGAAACGCGGATCCACCGCGCCGAAGGGCACCACGCCGCCGCCCTGGCTGCTCACCTCGGTGCGTTCATGTCGCCCGCCGAAGGTCAGCTTCAACCGGCCCAGCAGCAGTTCCTCGAAGAAGAAGCCGGACTTCACATTGGTGTTGGTCATCGGCACGAAAGCCTCGTCGCCCAGCGCCGAAAAATCGAAGTCCGTAAACTGCAGGCCTACGGCGCCGCGCAGCGGTCCGATGTTGCCGTGCGTCGCCTCCAGATGCAGGTCCTTGCCCTTGTTGCGGAAGCGCGTGGCCGGTGCACCGGCATCCAGTTCGACATGCTTGTAGTCGGTAGAGCCCGCCTTGAACTTCACCGACTTGATGACCTTGCCCAGCTCACGCATTTCACCGGCGACATCCCAGCGGCTGCTTTGCATGTCGATCGTGACATCCGGCTCGGCGACGGTGCCGTAGCGGCTGTTGAAGCCCGAACGTGAAATCCCGACGTAACCATTGGCCCAGGTATGCGACAGACCCAGCGCGCCGCCATCCGACTTTGATGCGCTGTTGCGCAGCGTGCCCCGCGCCTCGACCGGCTGCGGATCGCTCGCGCGCAACCGTGCCGAGCGCGCAAAGTCCTTGATGCGCAGGTCGTCGGTGTCACGCGCGTAGACATCAGCATGAAGGACCAGGCTGCCGTTGCCGGCCTCAAACACCAGTCCGGTCGCCTTTTCACGCTCCGCACCGCCGTAGCGGCTTTCGACGCGGCCGCTGACACCGTTCAACGAATACTGCGGAATGCGATTGTTAATGACATTGACCACGCCGCCGACCGCGTTGCCGCCGTAGAACAGCGCCGCCGGCCCGCGCACGACCTCGGCACGCTCGATCACCAGCGGATCAATGGGCACCGCATGATCCTGGCTCAGGGACGACGCGTCGAGGGTGCCGCCGCCATTCTGCAGAATGCGGATGCGGTCGCCGTCGAGGCCGCGGATTACC
>JBFKCU010000101.1:0-8497 GCA_041620115.1 Burkholderiales bacterium
ACCGGGACACCGGTGTGCTTCATCCCGAGCCAGATCACGGGAGTCAGATAGGCAATGATCAGAATGATGTACTGTGCCACCTGTGTCCAGGTCACTGCACGCATGCCGCCGAGGAACGAGCAGACCAGTATGCCGCCAAGACCGACGAACACGCCGATGCCGAATTCCAGGCCCGTGAAACGGCTGGTGATCAGGCCTACGCCGTAGATTTGCGCGACCACATACACGAATGAACACAGGATCGCGGCGAATACGCCGATCGTGCGCGCGGCGTTTCCGCCGTAGCGCGCGCCCAGAAAATCGGGGATCGTGAACTGCCCGAATTTGCGCAGGTAGGGTGCCAGAAACAGCGCGACCAGCACGTAGCCGCCGGTCCAGCCCATGACGAAAGCGAGGCCATCGAAGCCGGCGAGGTACAGCGTGCCGGCCATGCCGATGAACGATGCAGCGCTCATCCAGTCCGCGCCGGTGGCCATGCCGTTGAAGAAGGCGGGCACCCGCCGTCCGGCGACATAGTATTCGGACACTTCGACCGTGCGGCTCATGATGCCGATCATCGCGTAGAGGCCGATGGTGGCAACGAGGAAGGTATAGCCGATGTATTTGCGGGGCAGTCCGAGCTGCTCGGCAATTGCCAGCAGAATCACAAAAGCGAGGAACCCCCCGGTGTACAGGGCGTAATAGCGCTTGAGCTGCTGGGTGAAAGTCTTCTGACTGAAGGCGGCTTGGCTCATTATTCGTCCTCCTCTTCGACGCCGTATTCACGGTCGAGTTTGTTCATGTACCAAGCGTAGAAACCGATGATCGCCACATAGATGATCAATGAGCCTTGTGCGGACATGTAGAAGCCCAGGGGAAACCCGAGGAAGTTGATCTCGTTCAGATCACGGGCATACCAGGCCTCGACAAAGGTGACGATAAACCAGATGGCCAGCAGTATCGCCGTGACCACCAGATTCTTGCGCCAGTATTCCTGGTGCTTTTCGGTCAGTTCCATGCATCCCTCCTTTGGTTTTCGAACCTACAGGGCGACCGCAGGTACGCGATGCCCCGGACTCTTGTGACTTTTCTCCTGAGGCATGCTAGTCATAAATACTTACAAAATCCTGAACCGAGGGCTGGGGGAGGGGGTGCAGGGTCAGGCGGCCGGGCACGCGGAACCGGGGCTAAGGGAGCCCCGGCCTGAACCGGGTGCCGGCATGGCGTATCCGGAATTCAACCGAGATTGAACTGTGCAACCGGAACCGCTTGTGGTTTTCGCGACGCCGGCGGCAAAAGAGCCCGCCAACAGTCGCTCATGACGGATGTCGGGCGCTCAGCGAATCAGTAATCGCATCAAAGCGCCCACGCCTTGGCCGATTTCGCTTTCCAGCGGAAAGGAAAGCATTCCCATCACGGAATAGCCCAGCATCCAGGGCATCAGGTAGAAGCGGAACATGAAGAAAAACCAGGCAACGTAGAGCGGAATTAGGCCGTGCACCAGAAAGCTGGGCGTGACCGGAGCGAAGAATTTGATCAGCGGGTCGGTTACGCGCACAAAAAAACGCATAAAAAAGAAGGTGCTGTTATCGGGCAGGAAAATGCCCATGCCGAATCGGCCGACCAGAGTCCACATGACCATGCCGAGGATGTAATCGATTGCGATGACCCAGATCGGGAAGGCTTCAGTCATGCGTGTGTTCTCGTGTTTCCGGTGAATTGCAGAAGATGGTTTTATGCCATAAAAAAGCCGGGGCGCAAGGGCCGCCCCGGCTTTTGCTGCGTGGAACCGCTTAGTGGGTCATGTCGAGCACCGACTTCCCTTTCGGAATGCGGATCTCGTCGACCATCGCCTGGGTTTCGGCATCAGGCGGCGCGGTCATCAGAGTCACCACGACCATCGCGATCAGGCTGGCGAGTGCGCCGATGATGCCGAAGCGCAGATCGTCTATGCCCCACCACGGTGCCATACCACCCCATTTGACCATGTAGAGGTACCACGATCCGACCGCCAGACCGACACCCATGCCGGCGCAGGCACCGGCGCGGTTGGCGCGTTTCCACCAGACGCCCAGTACCAGCGGGAAGAACAGCCCTGACATGGCAAAGTCGAATGCCCAGGCGACAGATCCCAGAATCCCCGTCAGACGCAAGCTGGCAACCGCAGAGCCGGCAGCACCGATGGCGATCAGCAGGATCCGGGCGACGATCAGCCGTTTCTTGGTGTCGGCTTTTGGGTCGATCATCTTGTAGTAGAGGTCATGCGACAGTGCATTCGCGATGGCGAGCAGCAGGCCGTCTGCCGTCGACATCGCGGCGGCCAGACCGCCGGCCGCCACCAGGCCCGAGATGAACGCCGGCAGGCCGGCGATCTCCGGCGTGGCGAGTACCACGATGTCCGCACGCATGAAGAACTCGTTGATCTGCAGGATACCGTCGCCGTTGCTGTCGACGATCTTCAGGAAGCCGACGTTGCCCCATTTCTGGATCCAGTCCAGCGCGTTCACGTCGGCGATCGATTTGCCGATGATACTGGTGGCGAGCGCGGGATCCAGCACCTGCAGCTTGGTGAAAGTCGCCAGCGCCGGCGCGGTGAAATAGAGCAGGAAAATGAAGAACAGCGACCAGGCCACCGATTTGCGCGCGTCACGCACGGACGGCGTGGTGAAGTAACGCATCAGGATGTGGGGCAGTGAAGCGGTGCCCAGCATCATGCACGCCACCAGGGTGACGAAGCGGAACGCGGAAATCGGGTCACTGGCCGCGACCGAGTGCTTGACCGTCAGCGCGCTCAAGCCGGCCTGTGCCGCTACCGGTTTCAGTACGCCGACTTGGTGCAGGGTCTCCAGGTCGGCCAGTTTGGCCACCGCCGCCCCGTACTCAAACTGGGGGAAAGTGCCGAAACCCTGCTTCATCGACATCCAGAACACCGGTACCAGGTAGGCGATGATGAGCACGATGTACTGCGCCACCTGGGTCCAGGTCACCGCGCGCATGCCGCCGAGCATGGCGCACAGCAGAATGGCGACCAGGGCAACCCACACGCCGAGTTCAAACGGAATCTGCAGCACTGCAGCCGCGATCGTGCCGGTTGCATTGATCTGTGCCGTCACATAGGTGAACGACGCGACGATCAGCACCAGAACCGCAAGGAAACGGGCCAGATTGCCGCCATAACGGGTGCCGATGAAGTCGGGCACCGTGTAGCAGCCGAACTTGCGCAGGTAAGGTGCCATCAGAACCGCGACGAGCACATAACCGCCGGTCCAGCCCACCACGAATGCGAGGTAGGGATGGCCGCCCATGTAAATGCCGCCTGCCATGGCAACAAACGAGGCGCCCGACATCCAGTCCGCGCCGGTGGCCATACCATTGAATACGGGCGGCACTTCGCGCCCGGCAACGTAATAGGCGTCCACCTGCATGGTTCGCGACATCCAGCCGATGTAGGCGTAGATGAACACGGTGAAGGCGACAAACCAGATTCCGATCGCCTCCGAGGACATGCCCATGCTTTCGGCAAAGGCCATCAGCGCGATGAACACCAGGAAGCCACCGGTATACAGACCGTATACCTTGGGCAGGTTATCGATAAACGTACCTTTCATGGCCATTTTGGTTTCTCCCTGTTATTAGTCTTCGGCCACGCCGCAATCGCGATCGATCTTCTCCTGCTGCTTCACAAAGATGAAGAGCTGGACCACGAACACGATGAGGGAACCCTGGGCGGCCATGTAAAAGCCGAGTGGCATGCCAATGAAAGAGACCTGGTTAAGGCTGGATGCGAACCAATGGACGACAAACGAGAAAATGAACCAGATGGTCAGATGCAGGATCATCAGGCCCTTGGTTCGCGACCAGTGATTGTCTTTTTGAGAATCGCCGCTGCTCATGGGGTAACCTCCGTCCTAGACTTATTGTAAAAACCTGCTTACCCAGTCAGTTGCAATGCTGCAGATTCAAAATCGCAATCTTATGTATTAGGAATTCATGCGATTTTATGGTGCCGGGAAAAGGCTAACGTGTTTTTAATGCCTTGTCCAGCGCAAATTTGGATTATAAGTCATTGTTTATAAAAGAATATTGTGGCTCTTCTGAAAAGAATTTTCGGTTTTTTTACCCAGATCAGGGCTTCTTCGGTAAAGGTCAAAATTGATGATCAGGAGCGCCTGCGTCAATTTCTCGTGTCGCGCGCGAGCCATGTGACGCAGACCGCCCTGTATGGTTATCTGCGAACCCGTGCCGGTTCACGCTATCCCCAACTGTTCGCCAACGACGATTTTGCGAAGGCGATCAACGCTGCGAAATGGAATATCTGGCTGGCCTGCCTCTCCGACCTGGCGATTTATGCCGGTGGATTGATGGCGCGCGAGCGTGCCGACAGACAGGCCGGCACCGCGCGCGTGATGGGCCTGGTCATCGACCGCATCCTTCAGGACGGGCCGCCGCCCGAGGCGCATCAGGAATACCCTGTAATCGCGGCGGATGTACGCAAACGAGTGGAATCGTGCCGCTGGGACTCGGTGCCTGACAGCGAGGCGGTGTTCAGCCAGAGTCCGGATGCACTGGTGCGCTGGGCGCCCATCGTCGACCAGTTGAAGGAGCTGGATGCGGACATCGTCAGAAATTCGGTTCGTTTTCGCTGGCAGGAGGTTCGCCGGGATTTGCGGCAGGGTCTGGATGCTGAAGCACTGCTGGCACAGGCGACGGACAACGTCACGCGGCCCGGCAGGGCGCCGGGAACATGAGGCCTGAGCGGCTTGATCGAATCTTCTCGGTTCCAATGACAGGCATCTATTAAGACCCGCGTTAACGCACTACAATCAGCGGCATGCGGCGCCCGTGTTTCCGGATTTTTCCGGATGATGGCTTAAACATTCGATAAAACAACAAGTTGATTGGCGCCTGATCAGTGAGGATGGGAGCAGGCACAGGGCAAAACGGTCGGGGAGCCGGGATTGCGAATTCTGATCACAGAGGATGACGCTGCACTGGCTGAGGCGCTGCAGTTTTCGTTGAATCAGGCAAGCTACGCGGTCGACTGGGTCAGCAACGGTATGGCCGCTGACGAAGCGCTGAAGCATGGCGGCTTCGGGCTGTTGATTCTTGATCTGGGGTTGCCCAAGCTCGATGGGCTGGAGGTGCTGCGCAGGTTGCGCCGGCGCAATGATGCGCTGCCGGTATTGATTTTGTCCGGTCGTGAAGATCCCGAGGAAAAAGTGGCCGGTCTGGATCTGGGCGCAGATGATTATCTCGTCAAGCCGTTCAGCCTGAATGAATTGCAGGCCCGGGTGAGGGCGCTGCTGCGGCGCGGTTCAGGGTCTGCAACGCCGCAACTGACCTACCGTGCGCTGAGTTTCGACCCGGTGGCGCGCACAGCCAGCATCAATGGCAGTCGCCTGGCACTGTCGACACATGAACTGAGCGTACTTGAAGTGCTGCTGCGAAGGTTTGGGCGGGTGGTCAGCAAGGAGCAACTGGTCGAGCAGATTTACACCTATGATCAGGAAGTGAGCCACAACGCTATCGAAGTGTATATCCATCGCTTGCGCAGAAAAATCGGCGACGCCGGGGTGGTGATTCGCACCATGTACGGTCGCGGCTATGCACTGGATTACGCCGAGCCTTGATGGGGACACTCTTTTCAGGCGGCGGGATCGGGCATTCCGCTCGGTCCGGCATGGTTCGGATCCACACCGGCCAGCAGTTCACGGACTTTGCCCATCAGGTCGCGTGTTGAAAACGGTTTGGTGAGGTAGGCATCGGCGCCCAGCGCCATGCCGCGGGCGATTTCGGCTTCCCGGCCGCGGGCACTCACCAGCATGATCTTCGTGCCGCGCAGGGCCGGATTTTCGCGAATGCGTCGGCACAGTTCGAAACCATTGATTACCGGAAGCATCACGTCGAGAAGCACCAGGTTGGGCAACCATTGATCCAGTACGCGCAGCGCGGCAGCGCCGTCGCGCGCAGTCTGCACCTTGTGGCCTTCCGCGCAGAGCAGGAACTCCAGCGAAAGCAGGATGCTTTCCTCATCTTCAACGATCAGTACGCGATGCGCCATGATGGATTCAGGTAGGTATGGCCGTAGAGCCGGAGTTCTGCAGAGGCAGCGTAAAAGAGAATTTCGAGCCTTCGCCCGGCGTGCTTTCCACCCCAAGGCGACCGCCATAATGAAGAATAATCTGCTGCGAGATCGACAGTCCCAGTCCCGAGCCGCGGGGTTTGCCTGCCGGTGTGTCGTTGACCTGGCGGAATTTCTCAAAGATGACTGCCTGGTCGGCTTTGCTGATGCCGATGCCGTTATCGGTGATTTCAACGCGCAGGGCCGCAGGTTCCCGGATAAGTGCGACGGTGACCCGACTGTCGGCCTTGTCACAGAAATTGGCTGCATTGGACAGAAGATTCAAGGCGACCTGGGTGATGCGGTCGCGGTCGGCCATGACCAGCGGCAGGTGGTCGGGCATCTGCAGGTCCAGGCTGATGCGCCTCTCCTTGTAAATCTGGCTCAGTGCGGCGGCGGCGTCTTCCAGAACTTCGCGCATGTCGATTTCGCTGGGATGCCAGTCGGCTGCCCCTGACTCAATCTTCGCAAGATCGAGCACCTGGTTGATGAGGCGGGTCAGGCGCTCTGATTCGCGGGTAATGATGCCCAGGAATTTGTTGCGCTGTTCCAGGTCGAGTTGCGGATTATCGTTGAGTATTTCAGAGAAGGCGCGGATGGACGTCAGTGGCGTGCGTAGTTCGTGGGTGACCGTAGAGATGAAGTCGTCTTTCAGCCGGTCAAGTTCCTGCAGGCGCTGATTAGCGCCGCGCAGTTCGTTTGTGGCGGCTTCGAGCTCGTGTGATTTCTGCTCGAGCTGACGGCTGTAGGCCAGCGCCTGCGAGGCTTCGTCAATGATGGCCATGACCTCGTCGAGCGCCAGCGGCTCTTCGACCACCACGGAAGCCACCATGTCGCGCGCTGAGGCGCCACCAATGGCGCCGGCAATCTGCGACTCGACATAGTGCACCAGTACGGCGTTCGCGGTGATTTTCTCCGTGCCCGAGATGCCTTGACTGCGGGCATAGGCGGCAAACGACTCGTTGGCGCGTTCGGGGCCGACGAAGCGTGCGAGCAGGGTCTGGAGATCGGCGACAGTCGCGCTGCCGCGCCAGAACCGGGAGCCGCTCCCGGGGGTGACGTTGCGGAAAACATCGACAAACAGATTGGCCTGGCTGTGTTCGGCGGCACTCGGTTGGCGTAATAAGGAGACGCCGACATAGCAGCCGATGTTGGCGAGCATGCTCCAGAACAGGCAGTGGCTGATGTCATCCAGGCCGGTCAGGCCGAACAACTGCTGGGGTTTGAGCAGGTCAATGCCGAGTATGCCTTCGGTCAGGAAAGTAATCGGCAACCATCCTGATTTGGCGAACGAAGGCAGCAGCAGGGAATACAGCCAGATGAGAAAGCCCGCGCTGAGCCCGCACAGGGCGCCCAGTCGGGTGCCGCCTTTCCAGAACAGGCCGCCGATCATTGCCGGCGCAAACTGGGCCACGGCGGTGAACGAGATCAATCCGATCGAGACCAGCGCATAGGCCTCTCCGGCGAGGTAGAAATATCCATACCCGAGTGCCAGTATGACTACGATCGCGCTGCGGCGGATGCCCAACAGCAGGCCTGACAGGTCGCGGCGCTCGGTAAGTCCGAGAAAACGCCAGCGCAGCAATATCGGCATGACCAGATCGTTGCAGACCATGGTCGAGAGGGCAATGGTCTCGACGATGACCATGCCTGTGGCGGCGGAAAGTCCGCCGACAAAGGCGAGCAGCGCGAGCCAGGTTTTCTGTTCGGCCATCGGCAGCGTCAGCACAAAAGTATCTGCATCGATGGTGCCCTGGGGAAAGTGCATCAGCCCGCCCAGCGCAATGGGCAAGACGAAGATGTTGATTGCAAAGAGGTACAGCGGAAACAGCCAGATCGCCTTGTTCAGGTGACGCTCATTGACGTTTTCGACCACTGCAACCTGGAATTGCCTTGGCAGCAGGATAATGGCGAGCATGGACAGCACGGTCAGGGAAGCCCAGGTGGTGTAATTTCCGGCTGCCCCACCCTCGAACAACAGGGCCCTGATTTCGGGAACCGCGGCCGCCTTGTCGAATATGTCGGCGAATCCGTCAAACATGCCATAAGTAACGAACACCCCGACTGCGATGAAGGCCACGAGCTTGACCACGGATTCGAATGCAATGGCAGCGACCAGCCCTTCATGACGCTCGGTGGCATCCAGGTGGCGCGTGCCGAATAGTATGGTGAATGCCGCGAGCAGCATCGCGATGTAGAAGGTATTGTCCTGGAGGAAGGGCAGAGCGGTCGAAGACGGCGCTGCGACAGTGGATGCCGGATACTGCAGCATGGTTGTAAAACTCGCCGCAATCGCTTTTAACTGCAGCGCGATGTAAGGGACGATGCCGAGAACGGCAATAATGGTGACCATGCCACCCAGTAAATGGCTTTTCCCGTACCGTGAGCCGATGAAAT
>JBFKCU010000102.1:0-8488 GCA_041620115.1 Burkholderiales bacterium
CACGATCGGCGTATTCGCCGCGATCCTGTGTTCATTCGTGTATGTGGTCGCGCAAATCTACGGCGTAGGCCTGATCACCAGCCGATTCACGGGCCTGGAATTCGGCATCGGCGTGTTCGTCGGCCTTGGCGGCATACTGGTCTGTTCGTTCCTCGGCGGCATGCGTGCAGTGACCTGGACACAGGTGGCGCAGTACATCATTCTGATCATTGCCTATCTGACTCCCGTGGTCTGGCTCGGGATGAAGCACACCGGTGTCCCGGTACCGCAGGTGGCCTATGGCCAGGTGCTTTCAAAGGTCACCGAACTCGAGAAGAAGCTCACGGCGGATGCCAAAGAGCAGGAAGTCCGGAAGATTTTCAAGGATCGCGCCGACACAGCCAACGCCGCACTGAAAGATCCGGCCAAGGCCTATGCTGAAGGCAAGTCCAAGCTTGAGCAGAATGTCGCCAGCCTGAAAGCGGCCAATGCGCCGGCGGACCAGATTGCCAGCGCCGAAAAAGCGCTGGCCGGCTATCCTGCTGACGAGGCCGCTGCGAAGGAAGCATGGAACAAGGAAAAGGGTCTGGCTGCGCGTTCCGCACCGCCGCGCAAACATGCAGACCCCTATCCCGGCAAGGATGAGAAAGCGCGTGACACGGCGCGGCTGAACTTCATCGGTATCGTGTTCTGCATGATGTTCGGTACTGCGGCGTTGCCACACATCCTGATGCGCTACTACACCACGCCCAGCGTGCGTGAAGCCAGGCGTTCGGTATTCTGGTCCCTGTTCTTCATTTTCCTGCTTTACTTCACGGCACCGGCTCTGGCGGTGCTGGCCAAGTTCGAGGTGTATTCGAACCTCGTCGGCACCAGTTTCGCTTCGCTACCGACCTGGGCGAAAGCGTGGGCCGCAGTGGATGCCAGCCTACTGAGTATCGTCGACGTCAACAAGGACGGCATCGTGCAGCTGGCGGAAATCGTCATCGGCGGTGACCTGATCGTGCTGATGACACCGGAAATCGCAGGGCTGCCTTACGTGGTTTCGGGTCTGGTGGCTGCCGGCGGCCTGGCTGCCGCGCTGTCGACCGCCGACGGTCTGCTGCTGACCATCGCCAACGCACTCTCGCATGACGTCTACTACAAGATGATCGATCCCGCCGCCACGACTTCACGTCGCGTCACGGTGTCGAAAATCCTGTTGCTGGTGGTCGCACTGACTGCCGCCTACGTAACTTCGCTCAAGCCCGGAAGCATCCTGTTCCTGGTCGGCGCGGCGTTCTCGCTGGCTGCCTCAGGCCTCTTCCCGGCTCTGGTCATGGGCGTGTTCTGGAAGCGGGCCAACAAGGCCGGCGCCATCGCCGGCATGGTGGTGGGCCTGGGCGTGTGTTCGTACTACATGTTCACGACCTACCCGTTCCTGCGCGACCTGATCGGCGTCACCAAGCCGATTGCGGATTACATGTGGTTCGGTCTGAACCCGATATCCGCGGGCATGTTCGGCCTCCCGGCTGGCTTGCTGACCATCATCATCGTCAGCCTGCTGACCCCGGCACCGGCCAAGGACATCCAGGAACTCGTCGAGCACGTGCGCTACCCGAATCTGAAGGGCAGCACCTACTCCACGCAAGCCAATTGATCAGGCCTTGAGTCAAACAAAGCCCGCTTCGGCGGGCTTTGTTTTTTCCCACATGCTGTCCTCAAGAAAATATCATATCCATCCATGACACTCAGGACGACGGTTTTGACTCGCAGCCGGCCCGCCTCTATACTGATTTTTCGCTTCGCAGGTGCCGTTTGGTAGCTTTTTCATCAATCACTTGTCGCCGTAAAGAAGTGCCTTGCAGGATGCGCTCGACACACGGAAACCGGATACTTCATTACCTTTTTTTGAGCGCGGCCACGAAATGAGTCTGGAAACCTGGTGGTTACATCAGCGTGCACGGTTTTTTGCATCGAACAAGAATCCTGCGCGAGCCATGGAGGATTTGAAAGCCATATTGGCTATCAACCCGTCCGATATCACGGCCAGAAATACCCTGGGTTACCTGTCCAGCCAGGCTGGCTATTTCCCCCAGGCGATCGAACAGTTCTTATTGGTGCTGCAGGCGCAGCCTGCAGATGCCAATACCCGTTTCAATCTCGGCTTCGTCTACCAGAAGCTGGACCGGCACCCGGAAGCCATCGACGAATTCAACGCGGCAATCAGGATAAACCCGTTGCTTGACCGCGCATGGTTCGGCCTCGGCATGTCGCATGCCGCGCTGGGGCAGCACGAACAGGCGATCAGCGATTTCGAACAGGCGGCAAAACTTCAACCCATGAATCCGCACGCCCTTTATGAACTGGGCATGCAGCATTACGCTTTGAACAACCCCGCGAAAGTCGACGAAGTCGTGGAACGCCTCAGGAAGTTTGACCCCAAGGCCACAAAACAGCTCATGCAGGCAACCGGCCGCAGCATCGCCGCAGAGCAATCCTGATGTACACGCTGGTCATCATGCTGAAAGCGGTCAACGAAGTCGCACTGATCGCACTGATCAGCCAGGGAATACTTTTTCTGATCGCAGGAGCCAAACGCGACACGAATTTCGTCTACTTCGCGCTGAAATCGGTGACGATGCCCGTCATGAAACTCGCGCGCCTGATCACGCCGCGAGTCATCGTCGACCAGCACCTGGGCTTTGTCGCGCTGTTCATCCTGCTGCTCGCGGAAATACTGCTGATTACCGCCAAGGTCTATCTGCACCTGGAAGCCGCAGGCGGCGGATAATCCCGCGTTTCTGCCGCCGCGGGTTGCTTGTTTCGTCAGGCTGGATTATCCTCCGCGCCTCCGGAGAGGTGGATGAGTGGTTTAAGTCGCACGCCTGGACAATGCGCGCACCAGCGTGCATTGCGGCGAAGGCTAATGTGAGGCGCAGCCGAACGTTAAGCGCGCAAGCGCGGCCGTAGCCAAAGCGTAGCGCAATAGCCGGCAGGAAATTGTTGCAGGTCCACGGAGAGGTGGATGAGTGGTTTAAGTCGCACGCCTGGAAAGCGTGTGTACGGTGAAAGCCGTACCGCGGGTTCGAATCCCGCCCTCTCCGCCAAACACGAACAGCCCCTGCGGGCTGTTTTTTGTGCGCGCGGACATGCAACCGGGCGGCTTCTTTTCAGTTACTTTTTCAACTTGGCAAACGCCAGCGCCATTGCGCTCGCCGGCTGGGCCTCGCGGTTGTCGCGCCCCGGTCGTGTTTCGGAGCGACGGCCTCCGGCCTGAGCGCGTGCGGGATCTGCACTCTGCCTGTCACGTCCGGCACCACCGCGGTTCGATCCGGCACCGGGCACATCGTCCAGACGCATGGTCAGCGCGATGCGCTGCCGCTTCAGATCGACTTCGATCACCTTGACCTTCACGATCTGGCCGGGCTTCACCACCTCGTGCGGGTCCTTTACAAAGCGATTGGCCAGTGCCGAGACATGCACCAGACCATCCTGATGCACGCCGATGTCCACGAAGGCACCGAAAGCCGCAACGTTGGTCACAACGCCTTCGAGGATCATGTCGGGCTGCAGGTCCGTGAGCTTCTCGACGCCATCCTGAAACTCCGCCGTCCTGAATTCCGGCCGCGGATCGCGTCCGGGCTTTTCGAGTTCGGCAAAAATGTCACGCACCGTAGGCACACCGAAGCGCTCGTCGGCGAAGTCCGCGGCGGACAAACCCTTGATGACCGAAACCTGCCCCATCACGTCGGCAATGCCCTTGCCGATGCGCGCCAGTATGCGTTCCACCAACGGATAGGCTTCCGGGTGCACGGCAGAACGGTCCAGGGGATTGTCGCCATTGTTGATGCGCAGGAATCCGGCTGCCTGCTCGAAAGTCTTGTCACCCAGGCGCGGTATCTTGTGTATGGCGGCACGACTCCGGAAAGCACCATGTGCATCCCGGTATTCGACGATATTGCGTGCCAGCGTGTTGTTCAGGCCGGACACGCGCGCCAGCAACGGTGCCGAAGCCGTATTGATATCCACACCGACGGCATTCACGCAATCCTCGACCGTGGCATCCAGCCTGCGGGCCAATGCACGCTGGTTCACGTCATGCTGGTACTGCCCCACACCGATCGCCTTGGGTTCTATTTTTACCAGCTCCGCGAGCGGATCCTGCACGCGTCGCGCGATCGACACCGCGCCGCGCAGGCTCACGTCAAGCGCCGGAAATTCGGCTGCGGCAAACGCCGAAGCGGAATACACCGAAGCACCCGCTTCACTGACCACGATTTTGGCAATCCTGCGCTGCGGCGCCTGCAGGGCCAGCTTTCTGATCAGCTCGCCGGCCAGCTTGTCGCTTTCCCGGCTGGCAGTGCCATTGCCGATCGCAATCAGCTCGATATTGTGTTGCAGCGCCAGTTTCGCCAGTAACGCCAGCGCGCCGTCCCAGTCATTACGCGGCGCATGCGGATAAATGGTTGCCGTATCCAGCAATTTTCCGGTCGCATCCACCACCGCTACCTTGCAACCGGTACGCAGTCCCGGATCCAGTCCCAGCACTGCCTTCGGGCCCGCGGGCGCCGCCAGCAGCAGATCATGCAGATTGCGGCCAAAAATCCTGATGGCCTCTGCTTCCGCCGCCTCGCGCAACTGCACCATCAGTTCGGTGCTGAGATGCAGATGTGCCTTGATTTTCCAGGTCCAGCTGCACACATTCAGCAGCCAGCTGTCCGCAGGTCGCCCCTGATCTGCGATGCCGAAATGCGAGGCAATCATGGTGGCGCAGGGATGCGGGTTGGCCGCCTCCAGTTCTGCGCCGAGCCCGAGTTGCAGCATCAGCACGCCCAGGGCACGGCCACGGAACAGCGCCAGCGCACGATGCGAGGGTATGCCGCGGATCGCTTCGGAATAGGCGTAGTAGTCGCGGAACTTCTCCTCCTCGGCCGTTTCCTTGCCCTTGATCACGGTTGAAGCGAGGATGCCTTCCTGCCACAGGCGCGTGCGCAGTTTCGCCAGCAGGTCCGCCGTTTCGGCAAAGCGCTCGGCCAGGATGTCGCGCGCACCCTCGAGCGCAGCTTTGGCATCCGGAACATTGATCGCCTCGACATCGCCGGCCGCGGCGACCGTTTTGATATAGCGGGCGGCTTCCGCCTGCGGGTCGAGCATGGGATTGTCCAGCAGCGCATCGGCCAGGGGTTCCAGGCCGGCCTCCCTGGCGATCTGCGCCCTGGTACGCCGCCTGGGTTTGTACGGCAGATAAAGATCTTCCAGCGCCTGCTTGGTCGCTCCGGCCTCGATCGCGAGGCGCAGCGGATCCGTCAGCTTGCCCTGCTCCTCGATTGAGGCGAGGATGACCGCGCGCCGATCTTCCAGTTCGCGCAGGTAAACCAGTCGCTCTTCCAGCGTGCGCAACTGCGTGTCATCCAGGCTCCCCGTAGCCTCTTTGCGGTAGCGTGCGATGAATGGCACCGTGGCACCTTCATCGAGCAGCGCCACGGCTGCAGCCACCTGCCTTGCCTGCACGCCGAGTTCGGTGGCAATGCCTTGCACGATCTTCTGCTGCGCTGGCGGCGTTACCGCAGTCACTGTCATTCCTCCTTCTCCCCGCCCAGCGCCTTGATCAGATCGCCAAGCATCAGCGCGAGCTCGCCGGTCATCAGTGCAAAGTCGAGCTCAAACTGCTCCTGTTCGTCGTCGATGCCTGCCTCGGATTCCTGCCTGATGACATTGAGCAGCACAATCCGCTTGATCTGCAGATGTTCGGTCAGCACGAATGAAATCTTGTCGTTCCAGGTCAGTCCGAGGCGCACCACCGTCTTGCCTGCGGCGATGTGATCACGAATCTCCCTGCCTTCGAGATTGTGCCGCGCATATCGGACAGTCGCCTTGCCCGCATCGGCTGCGCGCAGCTCCAGATCCTGATCGATGGTGAAAGCGCCCGGCGCATCCCCCTGCACCAGCCACTCCGCCATGGCGGCAGCCGGCGAACGCTGGGTCTCCAGGCGCAACGCCTGCATGTCGTCGTCGGCACGCCGCAGCGACTCCATGAACTGTTCGATTTTGGCATCGCCAACGGCGTTCACAGCCAGCCAGCGGTTCGTCGCATCGACCCAGGCATGCGTAATCCGGCGGCGTGCCAGCGCACGCGGCAGCAGTTCGTTCGTCACCTGGTCCCTGAGGTCGCGCATCTGTTTGCGCCCCAGCGGATGGCCCTGCTGTTGCGCGATCACCTGGGCGCGGTCCTGCGCTTCCTGACGGATGACCGCCGCCGGCAGCAGTTTCTGTTCCACGCCCAGCGCCAGCAGCCATTGCCGCTGCTGCCGGTAGAGAAACACGCCTTCCTCATGCGGACAGGTCCAGCCGCGGCTTTCCATCTGGAAGCCGCCGCAGGGCTGCAATGACTGGGCGGCGAGATTGCGTTCGAGTTGATCGGCATCGACCGCCCATTCGGCGGGCAGCCGGTACAGCACGAGATTCTTGAGCAGCATTAGAGGCCAAAAAGCGGTTGATTATACGGTGCCCCGCCGCATGCGAACAGCAAGCCGCGCGCAAAAAAGCACATCGTCCTCAGCTGGTTCCGGTAGCCAGTATGAAGCGCGGAATGACGCCGAGGCGCCGGTAGCGGCGCAGTACCGCGGGCGGCAGGCCGCGAAAATTGCTCACGACTTTCCGGCAACAGGCCTCACCGCAATTGCAGTTCATTTCCCAGATGTCGTCGGCGCCGAGCAGCGTGGCGTAGTCGTGCGTAACCTCCTCACCCGCCGCGATGTGCCGCAGCGCCCGCAGCAGCAGCCGATGGCCGCTCTTGATCACACCGGCATTGGGATTGCAGGAATGATTGGCATAAGCACCGATCTGCCCTTCGGGGTTGAGGTAGTGATCGGCATCGTAGCGAAAACAGTTTTCCGCGAGCCGCGGCTCGCGGTTCCAGTAGCGCCAGACCGTGGCGCCGGTGACCACCCGGCCCCTGATCTCGCAAATCGTGGCGCCACGGACAAAGGATTTCAACGCGACGATGCCCTTGCCGTTGCGTACGGTGCGAACATCCAGCGTGCTGCGGTCATTCATGAATGAGACAGGCGTCTGCGTCCACCCCCGCAGACGGACTGCGGGGGGCGACGTGCGATCAGTATGTTTTTATTCAGCCCTGATGTTGCCGGCCTGGGCCACCTTGGTCCAGTTGGCAATCTCGGCCGCGACAAACTTCGCGAATTCGGCGGGCGTGCTGCCGACCACCTCGCCGTGCTGCGCTTCGATGCGCTCGCGCACATCCGCCATTTTCACCACCTTCGCGGTCTCCGCGGCAATGCGGTTGAGTATGGGCTTAGGCGCGCGCGCCGGCGCCACCAGCCCGAACCACGACGTCGCGTTCACGGCCGCATAACCGGCTTCACTCATCGTGGGCATGTCCGGAAATGCCGCTGCCCGTTTGGCACTGGTGACCGCGAGTCCGCGCACCTTGCCCGCCTTGACCTGCGGCACCGCCAGCGTCAGCGTCGGAAACACCAGCGTAATCTGTCCGCCCAGCAGGCTCGCCATCGCCGGCGCCGCGCCCTTGTGCGGCACGTGCAGCATGTTGATGCCCGCAGCCACCTTGAGCTGCTCGCCCGCCATGTGCAGCGGCGTGCCGACGCCGCCGGAACCGAAAGTCAGTTCACCCGGTTTGGTCTTGGCCAGCTGGACCAGTTCCCTGACACTGCGCGCCGCGACCGACGGATGCACCACCAGCGCGTTGGGCACCGTCATGATCTGCGAAATCGTCGTGAAATCCTTCTGCACATCGAACGGCAGCTTGGCGTAGATCGCCGGGATGATGCCGTAGGTGGTATCGGCCATCATCACGGTGTAGCCATCGGGCGTGCCTTTGGCCACCAGGTCCGTACCGAGAATGGAACCGGCGCCGGGCCGGTTGTCGACCACCACGGTCTGGCCCAGCAGCTCGGTCAGTTTCGGCGCGACGACACGGGCGGTGAAATCCGTCGTGCCCCCCGGGGCATAAGCCACCACCATGCGGATGGGCCGCGTCGGGTATTCTGCCGCCTGCACTAAAGTGGGGATTAAAAAAACACTTAAAATCAATAACTTATTCACTATCATTCCTCTGGTTTATGAAATGGCCTGATGGCTAGATGCCCAGTGCGCTGCGAATCTGGGCCAGTGCCGCCGGGTCTTCGATGGTCGTCAGGTCGCCGGGGTCACGTCCCTCGGCCAGCGCCTGAATCGAACGCCGCAACAGCTTGCCCGAGCGCGTCTTGGGCAGCAGGGTCACGAAATACACACGCCGGGGTCGCGCGATGGCGCCGAGCTCTCGATCCACTGCCGCAAGCACTTCCTTTTCCTGGGTCGCACGGTCAGCGTCATTGGCGATTTTCTTGGCATCCTTGACCACGGCAAACGCCAGCGGCATCTGGCCTTTCACGGGATCCGCCACGCCCACCACCGCCACTTCGGCGATATTGGCATGCGCCTGCACGGCCTCTTCGATTTCGCGGGTGCCGATGCGATGACCGGCGACATTGATGACGTCATCGGTGCGGCC